>JBOGJY010000512.1:0-8837 GCA_050745325.1 Terriglobia bacterium | reverse complement strand
ACACCTCCACCGCCGAACTTGAGGTCCTCGGGGCTGAGGCAAACGCAAACAACCTGAAAAATTCGCCATCGAAAAGTGCCTCGCAAGCTCGCTTTGCTCACTCACCCTTAGTTGTCCCACAGACTCCAAAGGGGGCGAGGGACGTTCTCCCCTTTCTTTTTTTGGCTTTCCGCCCCTCTCTCCGGGAGAGTGAGGTGAGCCGGGTGCGGGGGAGCTGGCCGAACTTTTCAGAATACAAATTCGGCTTAGCGTGTGGCCTTCAAATACAGCAAAGTCATATCGTCGCTTTGTTCCGCGCTGCCCGACCAGTCCACAACCTCACGGTAGACGCTGTTGGCGAGAAGCTCCGGCGGCAAATCGATTGCGCCCCGGACGGCGTCAGCCAGCCGTTCGTCACCAAATTCCTCCCCGTATGAGTTCTCCGGTTCGATAAGCCCGTCGGTGAAGGCCAGGAGCACGTCCCCTGGCTCAAGTTGCACCCGTTCCTGCTGATACTGCACGGTGGGGAAAAGTCCGAGCACGGTCCCGCCGGCATCGAGCCGCATCAAGCGGTCGCGGCGGAAGAGAAATGGCGCCGGATGGCCGGCATTGGTGTAAGCAAGCGAGCGTGTTTCCGCCTCATAGATGGCGTAGAAGAAAGTTGCGTATTTCGCGTCCGGAGTATTGTCATAGATTTGCCGGTTCAGCCGGTCGAGGACGGTTGCGGTAGAAATCGGCAGCGCGCCTGCGGTGCGGTCGGGGAAGTGGCCGTCGTAGAACTGCGCGCGCACGGCAGACTGAATCCCCGCCATGAGAAGCGCGGCATAGATGCCTTTGCCGCTCACGTCCCCGAGCACCAGGCCCACCTGTCCGCGGCCCAACTTGAGGAAATCATAGAAGTCCCCGCTCACGCCGCGGGCCGCGCGGCACTCGCCGAACACGCGCGCGCCGTGAATATCCGGATTGGCTTGCGGGAAGAGCTGCTGCTGCACTTCGTGCGCGATTTTCAGCTCATTTTCCAGGCGCACTTTTTCCCGCGACTCGACCATCAGCCGCTGAATTGACGCTGTCATCGTATCGAAGGCGGCTCCGAGCGCGCTCACCTGATCGTGCGCGGGCAAGCCAATGCGGTGGGAAAAATCACCAGACTTCACCCTCTCGGTGGCGACTTGCAGCCGGTTGACGGTGGATGTAATCGAGCGCGTCAGCAGAACGCCGATTGCCAGCGCCACAATCTCAATGCTGAGAAACCCAACCCCCACCACAATGAACCCGGCGACGGGAATGCTTGCCAATTGCCCCAACATGCTCAGGAGCTGTGCGTTGAGCTGGAAAACGCGCGAATTCACTCCCACCAGGATGGGGCTGCTGCGTTCCTGGAACGCCGGGGCGCGCCAGATGACCGGATTCAGGGCGGAGAGGCCATAGACGTTGAAGTCAATCCACATCCGGCGCTTCGGCAGCGGGACGCCGTTTGATTTCACCTCGTATCGCGCCAGCTTCTGCTGTCCGTAGACATCCACCTCTTTGGGCGGCTGGCCCGGACTTGCTCTCACCGGCCGCTTCAGCGTGACTCTCCGGGGCCGGTTTGCCTCCGGGACAAAGACCCCGACTGGACCAATGCCTTCGCCCACAATATTCAGCAGCGGCGGCGTGATGGGCATCGCAAGAATCATGGTAAGCGTGCCAGGGAGGGTCTTTTGCTTGTCAACGGCCATCAGGAAGATTTGTTCCCGGTCTATGGCAAAGCCGGACCATTCGTCTCCGGAGAGCCACCGGGGTTCCGAGATGGGCTGTCTCATCGGCTCGCCCGTCAGGTGAAAGCCGCGCGCCTGGGCGCCGATGCGAAGCGTGATCTCAAGGCCGGGATAACTGTTTGCATAATCCCGGAAATCGCTCAGATAAAACTTCTCCAGCGCATCGAAAAAATCGCCAGGGTCTTGCTCCTGGATGTGGACCGCCTCATGGGCTACCACGCGGTTCACCTGCTTGAGCTCGTCCACATGGTTTCGCAGCTTGGCATTCACCAGAAATGCGGCGAACTGGCCGTTTAGAATATAAGCGCCCAGGCCAACCATGAGAAGAATAAGGATTATGGGAACGAACGCGATAAAAACGTAGGTGACCACCAGGCGGCGGGTGAGGCGCCAAAGCAGCCGGCGGCGGACAAAGCCAATGAGACGGATGAGATAATAAATAACAACGACAACAGCGGCAATTTTAACCGCAAGCCAGAGCGACCCTAGGGTGACGCTGAGCCAAAAGGCGTGCGAGAACCACCCGGCAATGTGTTCTGCAAGCCACAGGATTACCCCAAAGAGGATCAGCCGGGCGGTGAACCGCGCCCAGCCGTGCGTGCGGTATTCATGAATCAACGCCTTCAGCATAATCTCTGCAATACGGTTAGAAGGGTAATGCTAAAACTCTCACAGCGGCCGCACAGCATCCCGGGCGCTTGCTCGAACCAGTTGCTGCACTTTGCTGTGCTTGCGGCTATAGATGAAATATATCCCCAAACCAACCACCAGCCAGATCAGGAAGACTTCCCATGTCAGGCGGTGCAGCGAGAACATCATGCCCAATGACAGCAGCATGCCCATGATCGGCACAAAGGGCACCCAGGGGGTTCTAAACGGGCGGTGCAGGGTGGGGTGCTGCCGCCGCAATACCCAGACACCCGCGCACACGATGGTAAAGGCAAAGAGCGTACCGATGCTGGTCAGTTCGTCGAGCGTGGAGATAGGCAGCAAGGCCGCCAGCAGAGCCACGCAGACGCCGACCACGGCGGTTGAGATGTAGGGAGTGCGCAGCTTGGGATGAACCTTGCAAGTCCACTTCCAGAGAAGGCCGTCGTGCCCCATGGTAAAGAAGACGCGGCTCTGGCCGAGCAACATCACCAGCATGGTTGAGCTCAAGCCGCCGATGGCGCCAATCTTCACCAGGAAGCTGCCCCACCGCACGCCGGTAACGTCCACCCCCAGCGCGATAGGGTCGGCCACATTCAAACGGGTGTAGGAAGCTAAACCGGTGAGAACGATGGCGACCAGGATATACAGGATGGTGCAAATGACGAGCGAGCCGAGAATGCCAATCGGCATATCCCGCTGCGGGTTCTTCGCCTCCTGTGCGGCAGTCGAGACCGCGTCAAAGCCAATATAGGCAAAGAAAATGATGCCCGCGCCGCGCAAGACGCCGCTCCAGCCGAAGTCGCCAAAGTGGCCCTGGTTTGGCGGGATGAACGGATGCCAGTTCGACAGGCCGAGCGACCAGTGACCGGCCAGAAATATCACGCCGAGGCCTATGAAAACCAGCAGCACCGAGACCTTCACAATTACGATAGCCGTGTTGACGTTGGCCGATTCCTGGATGCCCTTGATCAAAATAGCGGTCATCAGAAGGATGCCAAAGAGCGCCATCAGGTCGGCTCGGGCGGTCACGCGCGGCAGACCTGCGATATTCGCATTCGCATGGTTCATACCTATCGAAGCGAGGGTTTCCCAGCGGCGATGATAGAACACCATCTGCGTTCCCGGAGCGTAGGAAAGCTTGGGGGGAAGGTAAATGCCGAAATCCTGCAAGAAGCTGCTGACATAGCCGCTCCAACCCACGGCCACGGTGGCGGCGCCGAATGCGTACTCGAGCACCAGCGCCCAGCCGATGACCCAGGCCACAATCTCGCCGAGCGTCGTGTAGGCGTAACTGTAGGAGCTGCCCGCGATGGGGATGAGGGCGGCAAACTCGGCATAGCAGAGTCCCGCAAATGCGCACCCGATGCCGGCGATGATAAACGAGAGCACGACGGCGGGGCCGGCGTCCGTTGCCGCGACCGGTCCGGTGAGCACAAAGATGCCGGTGCCAATGATGGCCCCAATGCCCAGCGTGACCAGGTTCAAGGGGCCGAGCGCGCGCTTGAGGCCACCCCTCTCACCTTCGGTCTCGCTGAGGATCGCGTTCAGGTCTTTTTTTCTAAATAAGTTGAGGCTCATAGGAGCGTATCCTTATGCGCGCCGGCGGCGGCGCGGTTTTTCAACCCACGCGGTCGAGAAACCTCCGGGCCTGTTCGCCCACATCCGGCGCGCTCAACAACGCGCTAACCACCGCGACCGAGTCTGCCCCGGCATCGATCACCGACCGGGCATTTTCCAGCGTAATGCCGCCAATTGCAACCAGCGGTTTTTGCGTAGCCTTCCGGGCTTCGGCCAAGCCTGAAAGCCCCACTACGGGGTCCGGCTTCTCCTTGCTGCCGGTGGCGAAGATGGGGCCGAAGGCGATGTAATCCACCGGCGCCAGGTTCGCCTGCTTCACCTGCTCAATGGAATGAGTCGAGAGGCCGATCATTTTGGAACTGAGTATCCGCCGCGCCATCGAGGCCGGCAAGTCTTCCTGCCCAACGTGTACGCCATCCGCTCCCGCGGCCAGCGCAATGTCGGCGCGATCGTTCACAATCAACGTTCCGCCTGCGCTCTGGATGCGTGCGGCCAGGGTGAGGGCTGCCGCATACGTCTCACGCGCTGTTGACTTCTTGCCGCGGTACTGGATCAGCCGGACGCCGGCCGCAAGCAGGGAATCTGTCACTTCCGCCGGGGAGCGGCTAGCCCTTTGGTCCATTTCGGCCGCTGGGGTTAATTGCGCCGCGTCCACAATCGCATAAAGGCGAGGCAGGGATAATGTCATGGTTGGGGAAGATTGGGAATGCTGAATTTAGATCACCGCTGCTTCGCGTCTCATTCCGTTACGCGCGAAGCGGTCGCAGAAATTCGTATCAAACTTTCCCGCGCGGAAGTCCGGGTCCGCCATAATCTTTTCGTGGACCGGAATCAAAGTGGAGACGCCTTCCACCACGAACATCCCGAGCGCGCGCCTCATGCGGCTGATCGCTTCATCGCGGTTCCGGCCGTGGCAGATCAGCTTGGCGATCAGCGAGTCATAGTACGGCGGAACCACTGATTCTGCATAGACGGCGCTATCCACGCGCACGCCAGGGCCGCCCGGCAGGTGAAGCGCGGTCACTTGCCCGGCGCTTGGAACAAACGTTTCGGGGTCCTCCGCGCAGATGCGGCACTCGATGGCGTGACCTCGCGGCGCGAGCGAGTTCCACTCGGCTGGCAGGCGCTCACCCGCGGCCACGAGAATCTGCTGCTTGACCAGGTCCACCCCGGTGACCATCTCCGTGACCGGATGTTCCACCTGGATGCGCGCGTTCATCTCCAGAAAATACAGGTTTCGCGCTTCGTCCATCAGGAACTCGACCGTTCCCGCGTTGGTGTAGCCCACGCGCTCGAGAGCCTTTACCACCCGCTCGCCCAGCCGCTTGCGTGCGGCGTCATCCATCTGAGTCGAGGGCGATTCCTCCACCAGTTTTTGATGCCGCCGCTGGATGGTGCACTCCCGCTCGCCGAGGTGCGCCACGTTTCCGTGCAAGTCCGCCATCACCTGGAACTCAATGTGACGCGGCGAGGCGATATATTTCTCCAGGTAGACATCCTGCGCGCCAAAAGACGACAGCGCCTCCGCCTGGGCGGTTTGAAAGGCCTGGGAGAGATCACCCGGCTCTTCAACGATCCTCATGCCGCGCCCGCCGCCGCCGGCTACCGCTTTCATCATGACGGGGTAGCCGATGTGGCCGGCCTGCTCGCGCGCTTCCTCTTCCGATTGCAGCACACCCGTGCCGGGCAGCACCGGGAGGCCCAGCTCAGACATTTTCTTCCGCGCTTGGTCCTTATCGCCCATCAGCCGGATCACTTCCGGCCGCGGACCGATAAAGGTCAGTTTCGAGGTTTCGCAAACTTCAGCAAAGTGAGCGTTTTCAGACAGGAAGCCATAGCCCGGATGGATGGCTTCGGCGTCAGACAGCTCCGCGGCAGAGATGATGCTTGCCATATTAAGGTAGCTCTCCGAGCTGCGCGGCGGCCCAATACAAATAGCTTCGTTGGCAAACCGCACATGCAGCGCGTCGCGATCCGCCTCGGAGTAGACGGCCACCGTGCGGATGCCAAGCTCTTTGCAAGCGCAAATGATGCGCAGCGCGATTTCGCCCCGATTGGCAATTAAGATTTTGCGGAACATTGAAAACCCCATTGAAAGTTACAACGGGAAGGCGGAACAGTCAACCCAACAAGGGACAAGAGACGAGGGCCAAGGGTGAGCACGGGGTTCGGATCTCAGCTCTTGCTGCGGTGAGAAAGGATGCCGGGCTAAACCCGGTTCGCGCCGGGAACGCCGCATCGCAACGCCGTAAAGTCTTGTTTTTTGGCGAGCTTTTCGGAGTATGTCATTCTGAGCGAAGCGAAGAATCTGCTGTTCCGGGCGGCGTCCATCAGAAGCAGGTCCTTCGCTTCGCTCAGGATGACAATGGATTGGGTTTCAGCTCAGTAGTGTTTCAGTTTCAAGCGTAGCGCCGCCCTTTAGGGCGGCATGTGCCGGGCTGAAGCCCGGCGCTACACCAAACTGAGACACTACCCACTATGTCTTCGCTGCCGGTCAAGAAGAAGAACTGCTACAATTTCACTGAACGGTCAGGGAGCGCCATATGCCGAGGGAACGACTCGTCTCACCCGAGCTGATTTCCACCGAAGAAGAGAATTTTAATCAGACGCTTCGCCCGCCTACGCTGGGCGAATACATCGGGCAGAAGAAAGTGGTGGAGAAGCTTGAGATCGCTCTGGAGGCGGCTCGGGCGCGCGGCGAAGCCTTGGAGCACATGCTCCTTTTTGGCCCGCCGGGACTCGGCAAAACTACGCTCGCCCATATTGTGGCGAACGCGATGGGCTCAAAAATCACCGTAACTTCCGGCCCGGTGATCGAGCGGCCCGCCGACCTGATGGGCATTCTCACCAATCTGGGCGAGCGGGACGTGCTTTTTATCGACGAGGTTCACCGCCTGCCCGCCAATGTGGAAGAGTTCATGTATCCGGCGATGGAAGACTACAAAGTGGATATTGTGCTGGATAAGGGCATGTACGCGCGCACCATCAACTACACGCTGAAGCGGTTCACGCTGGTGGCGGCCACCACGCGGGCCGGCACGCTTTCGGCGCCTTTACGCAACCGGTTTGGCCTTTTTTATCACCTGGATTTTTATACTCCGGATGAGCTTGCCACCATCGTCGAGCGTTCGGCGCGCATTCTCGGAATCAAGGCGGGCGCCGAGGGCGCGGGCGAGATCGCGCGGCGCGCCCGTGGTACGCCGCGTATTGCCAACCGCCTGCTGCGGCGGGTGCGGGACTATGCGGAGGTGAAAGCGGCCGGAGAAATCACGCCCGAAGTCGCTGTGGCGGCCCTCAAGCTCGAAGGCGTGGACGACCGCGGCCTGGACGAGCTCGACCGCCGGTTTCTCACCACCATCATCCAGCTCTATCAGGGCGGCCCGGTGGGGGTGGAGGCGCTTTCCGCCACGCTCAATGAAGAGGTGGATACGCTCGTCGATATGGTCGAGCCGTTTCTGCTGCAGCAGGGTTTTATCAGCCGCACCAAAACCGGACGCAAAGCCAATGAGCCGGCATACCACCACCTCGGCCTGGCGCTGCCCAAGGCGGCGCACGGTTCGCCCGGATTGTTTGACTGAAAGAGAAGAGAACAGTGACAAGAGGCGAGTGACGAGAGACAAGTGACAAATGCGGGGGCGGACTTGCCTCTCAGAATCTTTGTTTCTGTAAATCGGCGGAGCTGGAGAGAAGGTTTGCTGCCGGACTTGTCTCTCGTCACTTGTCTCTGCCTTTATGAAATCCATCTACCTCTCCCTTGGCTCAAACCGGGGCGACCGTTTGGCGAACTTCGAAAAGGCTCTGGATGGCCTTCGAGCCGGAGGCATTGCCGTGCGGCGCTTGTCCTCGTATTACAAAACTCAGCCCGTGGATTTCTTGCCGCAGGCGTGGTTCCTCAATTGCGCCGCCGAGGCACAGACGGATTTAATGCCGCTTCGGCTCTTGCGCGTGTGCAAAGAAGTGGAGCGAGCCATTGGGCGCCGCCCCGGGGTTCTGAAAGGCCCCCGGCCGATTGATATTGACATCCTCTTGTATGAGAATGCCGTCATCCATTCGCGCGAGCTGGTGGTCCCCCATCCGGGGATGGCCGCGAGAAGGTTTGTGCTGGTCCCTCTGGCCGAGATTGCGCCGGACGTGCGCCATCCCGTTACCCAGCGCACCGTGCTGGAAATGCTGCACGAGACGCCGGACATGAGCCAAGTGGCGCGGATGCGCTAAATCTATTGGTTTATCGCATCGTTAAAAGATTGCATGGTAGCGCGGACCCGCCATCCGGGTCTGCGGCTTTTGATTTTTAGTTTTCAGTTTTCAGTAAACCGCGGACCTACGAATCAGGTCCGCGCGGTGCGTTCGGGCTGGCCGGGACATTTATGTCTGCGTTGTAGAAGACGGCGGCGAAAAAGCGTCTCGTTTATCCCATTTGTCTCAAAAATCTCATCGTGGCGTGATACGCTGGAGGTGAAGGTTTTGTAGCGCACAACCGATATAACGATGTACTTTATTGATAACATGATTGTTATAAAAACACATCGGATTTAACCACACGAAACGGGAGAAAAAAATAACCAAAAAAGGATTGTTTTTGTTTTTTCAAGTTATTGAAAATAAAGAGTCGAAACCGGAACCAACCGGAACCAACCGGACTCTAATGTTCTAATAAATCGATTTACCATATTGAATGACAATGGGATATCGAAGTTTTCCACAGAACCGGAGATAAATTCAACCCAAGAAAGGCGATTACGGCTTCAGTCCGGTTTACTTCCTGGTTTTCGCGTCCAAATCGCCGTTTTTGCGCTGTAGCGGCGGCCTCTGCCGCCGGTTTCTAATAGTAAAGACCGGCGGCCAGAAGCCGCCGCTACAGAGCGCAAGCTT
>JBOGJY010000511.1:0-5622 GCA_050745325.1 Terriglobia bacterium | reverse complement strand
ACCGATATTTGATTCTGTTTGACTCCTGTTTTGCGCGGTAGTATATTTTGTGCTGTAGGCTGTAGGACGAAATTGTAATTGATACCCGAGGTAATGGGCTACTATGGGTTTTTCCTCCCGCCATGTTTTACGCTCTGCTTTGATCACCTTTTTTGCCGCAACTGCAATCTTTGCTTTTTGGCGTCTTGCTCCCTCCGAAGCTTCACCGCAGAGCGCCCCTGACCTAAAAGCGGCAACTCTCCGCTTCGATCATCGCCTTAACGGCTCGATTCGCCCCGGCCAAACGCTGAGTTGGCAGACGCCGGGCCTTTCGGCAGGCGCGCTCTATTCGGTCAATATCAGCCTGGCTCATCCGGCGAGCCTGACCACGCCGGATGAGCTTGTGCCTCGCCGGATTGCATCGCCGATCACGTTTAATATCGTGAAGAAGGACATTATTCCCGTTGTGGCGCGCGTGGTGGTGAGCTTTGATTCAGCCGGCAACCCGGTGATCAGCAAGAAGCTGCACTCGGGTGATCCCGGAACCTACTTTATTGTCCGCGCCGCCCAGTCCGGCTCAGCGCAGCTTACGCTCGCGGCCCCAACTAGCGAAAGCTCCGCTCCGATGGATTTTGAGGCTACGATCAGGCCGCTGAATGTGAGTGCGCAAGATCAGGTTCAGGTTGCGCCGAACACGGCGCGCGATTGGCAGCACGCTTCTCCCATGGCCTTGGGGAAGACGGTTTTCGGAACTTCGGACGATATCGAATACCTTTACAACACCGACGAAGGCAACGTTGGTTTGCAGTGGCTCACCTTTGACTATAAGCAGTCCACCCCTAAGCTCGTCTTCTTTGAGCTTAATGTGCTGGACCGCGACGTGCCCTGCGCTTTGAAGTTCTATCGCATGGAAAATGGTCCTCAGGGTAAACATCTGGTTGAATACACGAACGGCAAAAGCCCCGTCGAAATTCGACACGATGACCAAACTGACGCGCTGGTGGATCACAAGATGATCACGCGCGTGCTTACACCGGGACGCTATTATGTGAGTGTTAAGTCGAATGACCCGCGCTGGAACCTGAGCACCGCGCTTTACGGCGTGCCCCCCTATAAGAATCCGCAAGAAGCCGCGCAGGTGGCGATGCGGTACATGGTGGACATTGCTGACTCATGGTTCTCTGACATTCCCCGCAAGGGCGCGGTTCTTACGCGCGCGGAAAACGTGACCGATGAGACAGAGCGCTGTATCGCGTGCCATGCCGCGCACTTCACGATGCTCTCCACGCTGAAGGCGCAACGCCACGGCTACTCCGTGGTGAATGAGCCCGAATATAAGTTTATGATCGACAGGCTTTACAATGCGCCCGCGCCGTTTTACGGGTTTTCGCACACCGACTGGCTGCGCTTCGAGCTTGCGCCCACCAACGGGCTTAGCCGCATGGCCAAGATGCTCCTGATGTATGAAGACTCGGTGAGCCATCATCCGACCGAAATTCCCGGTGAAAGCACGAACTATCTCCGCCTGGTCTACGACGCGCGCAGCGCGCTTCCCCGCTTGGACAAGGCGCATTTTGTGGCCGAGTTTGAGCCTGCCAAGACGCGCAACTATGAATTCGATGGCAACCGCCCCATCAGCGATTTTCGCGTGGACTCGGACTCATGGTTCGATCTGAACGACCTCGCCCGGCGCAGTGACAATGCCACTTTGGCAAAGAGTGCGGCCCATCTCAAAGCCCTGATGACCACCGCTTCTCCCAATGACCTGGAGGACCTGGTTGAGCAGACCAAGGGCTTGGTGGACATGGGGGATGCGCGCTTCAAGCCTATCATTGCTTCGAATATTCAAAAGATTTTGGCGAAACAGCACACGGACGGCGGTTGGGTGACGGCCGAATACATGTCGAACGAACAGTTCTTTGACGCGGCCGCCCGCGCGCCGTTCGAGAAGAAGACCGATCCCAGCTTGCAGTTCATGACCGGCGAAGTGCTCTATACGCTCAAGATAGCCGGTTACAACATGCAGGACCCGCGTGTGCAAAAGGCGATTCACTGGCTGCTGGGATTGCAACAACCCTTTGGCGGGTGGCTCGACAATAAAGGCGAGCTCTTTCTCCTGCCGCAAAAGGAAACCTGCTGGGCGCTGATTGCGCTCTCCACCATTTATCCGGAGTCCAATCCGCCGCTCGCCCCGGCGCCGCCTCCCCCAGTTGGCATTCAGAATGTGGCGAATCCACCGCTGGCTACAACCCTTCAGTGGCTGGATCAAGTTTGGTACCAACGGGACCCCGCGGCGCTGAAACGGGCGCTGCCTCTTCTCAACAACCCCGAGCCGCTCATACGCGAGGCGGCGGCCTCGGCGATTGGCCGCATGGCAGTGGACGCTCCCGATCCCGCACCTTTCCGCGTGGCGGTTGGGCCGCTGACGCAGTTGCTCGGCGACCGCACAAAGATGGTGAGCCGCGCGGCAGCGTGGTCATTGCGGCAATTGGGCAACGATGGCGTTGGGGTGGATGCCGTCAAGGCAGCCCTGAACAGTCCGGATGATTACACTCGCCGGGGCGCTGCCCGCGTGTTCGCTCAATACTGGTATCACATGATCCCGCGTGAGGACGTAGCTCGCACCCTGGTTCAACACGTGAACGACCCGGACATGCTGGTAAGGATTGAAAGCCTGAAGGCGCTTTGGCGCTGGTGGTATCGGACGCCGGACTTTACACTGCGGCGGCAAATAGAGCACGCTTTCCTGGAGCGCGCAGGCGTCGAAAAGGAAGACCCGGTAGTCCGCATGAACGTGGCCCAGGCTCTTTACAATATTCTGGATGAGAACACCGTGCAGTTTCATCGCAACTGGCTGCGCTCGATGGCCCTCGAAAAGGACCGCGAGCGGGCGGAAGCGGCGCGCATTGCGGAAGTTGAGCGCCCACTTTCGGCTGAATTGGCGGCGGCGCTGCGCTCGCCGGACGTGACCTCGCGCCAGACGGTGCTGACGGCGCTCAATTACTACTTCCTGCGTGGCGGCATCGGCAATGATTATGATTCGATTACGTTCTACGACCGCCAGTCCGCCGAGACCATGGCGCGCGCGATCCTGCCGCTCATCAGCTCTCCCGATTCGCTTATCGCCAGCAAGGCTCTGGCGGCTGCGGCCGTTGCGAGGGATTCGGACGACCGCGCATTGCTGCTTGCGGTGATGGAGCATCTCGCGTCGAAGGATGCGCCCACGCGCCAGATAGCGGAAGAAGAGCTTGCTAAGTTCCCAACGCAATATGTTCCTTCCAGCACCGCCCTCGCCCAAAGCCGGACGGCGTCACCCGAGGGACGGACTAACCTGCGGGTTGCCACTGGCCGATCAGTAACCGCCGCGGGCGGCGGACGGTAAAGCGGTAGCCACCGTCACTGCTTTCCTGACAGGGGTTTTCCCCGGTCACAAACTCACGATCAACTTACAAAACAAATTGATCGTGGCTACTATTTCGCGTGAAAGCGATTTCATGAGGATTTTGATCCGGCACCAGAGTGTCATTTTCTTGGCGGCGTTTGGGGCCTGCCTGTGGTTTGCCTTGGGCGGCCCGCGCTCTTCATCCAAGCCTGCCTCCTATGACTCCACATCTTCCCCAACCAGCGCGGTTGACCCCGGCGTCGTCGCCACGCTCGAAACCCTCCTGCACAGCCCGCAGGCGGACGTCAAGGCATCCGCTCTGGACTGGATGGCACGGGATCAGCAGGCGCATTCTTCCGAATTCGTCCCGCAAGTCTTTGCCGCGCTGAAGGACACCGACGGTAACGTGCGCGATAAGGCCCTCTCAAACATGGGATGGATTCTGGACCGTTACCACGGAACGGCTACCGGCAATACCGCAACAGCGGCGGTCGAGAGCGCATTGAGGCAAACCACGGACCGCGCAGCGCAGTTGGTGGCGCTGGATTTAATCGGCGGTTCGGGCCAAGGCGGTGTGTATTCTGACGTCGCGGCGAGTCACGAGGATCCATTTCTCATTTCTAATCCATCAGTCCGCAAGATGTTGATTGTCATGCTTGCGAGCCCGCAGAGTTCTCTCCGCCCACAACTCCTTGGCTTGGTCAGCGGCTCCGAAAGTTTGCGATCAGACCCAACCGTGATCGCGGCTGCTGGGGCCGCGCTCCAGGATAACGATTTGAGCGTGCGGAATGACGCCATCCGGCTGCTGGTGAAGGTCTACACACAGGGGCAGACAGGTTTGCAGGCAAAGGCGAAACCCATGCTGGAAGCCGCGCTTAAGACAGACGATCCGAATGTGCGGCTGCAGGCGGCGCGTGCGCTCGGCGTTCCGGTACCCGCGGCGCCTCCTGCGGTGCGGCTTGTTTCCCTGACTGGCGCTCAGGTTTCGATGTCGAGTGTGCCTTTCGATTTCAATTACTTTACGGCATTTGTCCAGCCGTTATTTGTGAAGAAGTATGGATCCAACTCCTGCGTGGATTGCCACTCGACCGCGCGGAGTTCCTATAACAAGTTCCGCTTGCTGTCTCCGGGACCGGACGGGAAGTACACTGTCAAACAATCCCGCATTAACTTTGTATCGGTGCTGGCGGTGATCGACCGCAAAGATCCTATGCGAAGCGCCCTGCTTCTCAAGCCGCTCGATCCGCGAACCCAGGAAGGGTCCGTTCGGGGCATGAGTCATGACGGCGGCGTCTTCTGGCACAATCAATACGACCCGGATTTTGAGATTGTGGCTGACTGGCTCAAAGGGGCCAAGCTCGAAGACCCACCAGAGAAGCAACTGAATTTTGCGTATTTCAAGAGCAACGTTGAGCCGATTTTCTCTACGCCCGGACCCGATGGATTCGCCTGCATCACCTGCCATTTCTCACACGCCATTCTTCACCTCGAATCGCCGGAAACGGCCAGCGGAAAGTTCTCTATCGAAGAGGTGATCAACAACTACCAATCCGCTCTCCGCGTGGTGGATGAAGGGGCGCCTTCAAACAGCTACATTGTCCGCAAGCCCACCAGCCCGCGGGAAGGGGTTGCCGGAGGCCTCTCGCACGCTGGCGGCGTCCGCTGGCCTGAGAAGAAGCAATCCTGGCAATATCATGCCCTAACCACGTGGATGGGAATGCCGAATCTGGTAAAGAGTTCAAGCAAATCAGCAGAGATTCACGCCAGCGCCGAGGCCCTGAAGACCGCAGGAAAATAACGGATTTGAAACCATACGCAGAGGGATTCCGGATGGCGCACACGCCGGGCTTCGCCGTGGTAGTGCGCGCTCGCACGCAGACATGCCAGAGGCTAGCGGAAAGCAGCCCCAACACGCCTTGACATTCACGCGTTTGAAGGGTATAGGTAGAAATTCGAGGTGTATCGATGGGTGAAGAGAAAACGGAGTTCCTGAAGGGAACCCTGGACATGCTGATCCTGAAGATTACGACGCTTGGGCCGATTCATGGCTATGCGATCGCGCAGCGGATTCAACAGATCTCCCGTGACTTTTTCGAGGTCCAGCAAGGCTCGCTCTATCCTGCGCTCCACCGCTTGGAGGATCGCGGCTGGCTGCGCGCGGAGTGGAAGGTTACGGAAACGGGCCGCGACGCGAAGTTTTACGCTCTCACTCGAAAAGGCCGCAAACAGTTGGAGGCCGAGGTCGAGAATTGGGAGCGAAT
>JBOGJY010000510.1:0-7327 GCA_050745325.1 Terriglobia bacterium | reverse complement strand
TCCGGACAATGCGCACAGTCTGTCGCAACGAGCCGCGCCGCTACAGCGGTCTTGGACCTAGTTCCGCCCGTCAACACCCTCAGGCAACGGCGAGCTTTGCCGCGCCTCGCTACTTCGATTGACCTTCCAGAGTGTAAATCCGTCTCTCTTGAGGATTGGAGTGCACTCCCTTTCCAGCGTCTGTTCGTCTTTTGGTGAGACGGTCGTCGACCAGGCATAATCGTACCTCACGAGCTGCCGGGCGCGCTGGGCCGCCGGGTGCGGCGAGTCGTCGTAGTAATGAGGATCGTTGCGGAAGGCCAGGGGATAGGCGCTGCGTCTCACCCATAGGCCGGGGTCATACGCTTTTTCGTAAATGATCGAGTAGGTGGAAGCGTGACCGAACGCCCACCCCGTCAGGTTGGTTGCGCCGTTTTGGGGGTACGGCTGAAAAGGATACAGTTTTGCGCCCGCGGGAAGCGTTGCGAGCATCTGGATGCCCGTGGCGGTGATGGGATCAAACTTGCGCCACGCGCTCCAGATAAAACCCACGCGCGTCATGGAAACAACCAGCCAAAGCCCAAATAACGCGGCGCACACCCGGTTCTTTCCGCGCACTTCCAGCGCCAGAACGATCAGCAACAAGGCAGCCGGCACAAATCGCTGATCCGCCCCCACCGACGTAAAGAGTTCGTGAGGGCATACGAGGAATGCGGCGAAGAGCATGATCCCCGCCAGCATCACGGGCTTGCTCACGCCAACCTTGCGCCGCAGTATTTGCCAGACCATCACCATCACAATCAGCGCGGCGGAAGCCGCCCACACCCGGTTCCAATGATGGTAGTAGGTAACGAGCTCACTTACAGCGCCCGTAATATAGATTCCAAGATTGGATTTCCAGACGATGTGGTGTTTGCTGTTGCCAATGGTGCCCCCGCGGTTCATGAACACAACAAAGAGAATCAACGGAGGAACCAAGGGAATGATGTCAAGCGCGGCGCGGCGCAAGGAAATCCTGCGGGCCAGCAACTCAAAACCGGCAATGGTCACCACCGTAAAACCCAGGAACGCATAACCGCCAAGATGGGCGAAGTACGTGCAAGAGTACAAAACGGAAGCGAGCGTGAGCGTCTTCGCGTTCCACCGCTCACGCCAACGCAGCGTGAAGGCCAGCGCAATCGCAAACAAGGCCAGGCCAAACAAGAAATTCATTTCTGCGCCGAAAAGAAACAGGCCGTAGAAGAAGAAGGTGCAGGCAATGGCAAGATAAGTTTCCCGCCCATGAATCGCCTTGCCGAGCAGGTGGCATCCCGTGACAAATAACAGGAGCGTCAGGATCAGGAATACCCTCCCCGCCGTAAACAGGCCCATAAAGTGGAGCAGGGGTGGACCAATAATTTCAAAAGCCAGATTGGGGATCGGCGCCCAGTTGAAGGTGAAATACTGCTGGTAACGGGGCGTGTCGTGATAATGAAACATCACATAGATGCTCGCCAAGTGGCCCGGATAGTCGGTGAACGAAAGATAATGCACGGTGAGGATCGGCAGGCAGAGAAACAAGGTGACGGCGCCGAGCAATCCCCAATACAAGCGGAGATTAATTCCGTCCCTCGGGAGATCCGTTTGCTCGTTATCGGAGACACGCGCGCTGGAAGCGGCGCCACTCGCGCCGGCGCCGCGGGCCTTGAACAAACCTTCAGATTCCAGACTTCTGCTACGTTCCACTGGCGCTTCCCTCCTTCATCCAGGATTCTGTGTGACTGATTTCGATTGGCGCCCACAGCCGCATAGGGCCATGTGGCGTACACCCGGCTGGAGAAGCGCACCGGGATTTACTCTCTGGTATATGCAGGCCTCAGCGCAGAGGTTTAACTGCCGTACCTTTCGATAAGAAAGGCAATTTTCAAGCCAAACAATTAACTGCGAAGGCGGCGAAGCATCTCCTATGCTGCTGGCTGCCCATAAAAGCGGATTCTTCGGCCTTTTCCTCGAACCATATCAAAGGTCTCGATCATAACGGCGCCGGAAGTTTTTTGAATGGCCGGCGGAACTAGAGGGAGCATCACCCTAATCGTGAAAATTTTTCCTTCGTTTAGTCATAAATGCAGTCTATAAGTGGTAAACAAACATCTTCGATTTTCCAGGTCTCGGAGCTGCCTTGAGTGTGATGTCACCGAAATTCGTTGATGAAGTTCCGCTGTTTTCAGGGGCCGGGCTCAGAGCCCGGAGCTGGCTTATTCAATGAACTTCGATGACGCAACTTTTGCTGGCAGCGCCGCGCCGCCACCGAAACAAAAAAAAGCCTCGCTGGCTTTTTTACATCAGAGCCAGCGGGGCTTCGAATCACAGAATAGTTTTCGCTCTATTCCATCAAGTGCAACTTCCGGCGCAACAGAAGCGCGACTCCGAGCACACCCGTTCCAAACAACAATAGTGAGGCAGGCTCTGGAACATCGCTCGGAGGGTCGTCACCGGTAGAGAACTCCACCTGCTCCCCGGAGATATTGCCTCCGTTCGCGGCGCTGATATCCGTTCCCGCGCTAACCGTGGAAACGCCGCCAAAAGTATTGGAATCAGACAATTGGCTGGCGCTTGCGGTGAGCCCTACGGTCGTTCCGCCGCTACAAGCGGGCAGCAAACCGCCCAGACACTCGGTCATATTCGTCCTGGCGCTGTCTGATGCTTCGACGGACAGCGCGCTATCGGTAATGTTGCTGCTGCCGGTCAGGACCCGAACCACGTAATCAATGGTCACGTCCTGCGACTGGCCGCTGCCTGGATTGAGCGCGGCGTCAAAAAGAAAGCCGGCGTTATTTCCCGAGCTTTGCGGAGTCACGGTGACGCCGGAGTCAACCGGGAGGATCGCTCCCGCGCCGGCGGCGCTAGCGCCAAACATAAAATTGGAAAATAGCAAACCGCCTTCAGTGCAACCCGCGGAGAGACCCTCGTAAGTGCTGAGCACCCCCGATACGCAGGCGCTGGGTAATGGATCAGAGAATGAGAATGAACATAAAGCCAGAATTAATGAACAAAGTATTGCGGCTTTCTTCACAATGAACGTCCTCCTTGGAAGTTATGATTTCCCCCTTCACAAATTAGTCCACAAACATTACAGCATTTTAACGGCCATAGCACTTTTGCATTAAATTCTGAATAGAGAAGGACTTACAGAATAAATCTGAGCTCGCGGGCAAAGAGAGGCTAAGAAAATCTGATTCAAATGAGAAAAAAATTCGTTAGGGTGGGATTATTTGTAGCGGCGGCGTCCCCGCCGCCGGTCTTTGTTTTTCAAAACCCAGCGGCTAGAGGCCGCTGCTACAGCGTCTTTTCCGGAGTTTTCACACAGCCCCATCAAGGGCGACAGAATATAACCCACGGCTCGCACCGTGGCCTATATTCTGTCGCTCCTGCGGAGCTGGCATACTCAATGAACTTCGGTGACACGGCATTAGTGGGGCCCCAAAAAATCGAATGGGGGCGGCAATAAGCCGCCCCCATTCGCCGCGCTGAAACGCGCCTAAGCCGCGATCTCCACAGCAACAAGGCTGCTGGAGGTAGAGCCTGAATCGGTCAGACCTCGCCGCTCTGGAGCATGGGCGCCTTCCAGAAATCGTTGATTGCTGTCCTCAGTTTATGTAGCTGGGATGATCCATCCCCTGTTGCGCCGCCTCTGTCGTACGGGGTTGAGAAAGCTGATCCTGGCGCATTTTGTAAAGCAGCGCCTGATAGCTGATGCCTAGCGCCCGCGCCGTTTCCTTGCGGTTCCAATGATGCGAGTGAAGTGTGCGCAGGATAATCTTGCGCTCCTTTTCCCGAACCAGTTCCCGCACCACCTTTTTCAATGTGATGGGCCCTTTGCCCGAAACCGCCGAGAGCCGGTCCGGCTCCGTCTCATCCAAAAGTCCGGTGATAACGCTTTCCTCATCACAACCTAAAACGACGTAACGCCGGATTAAATTCTCCAGTTGCCGGATGTTGCCCGGCCACGCGCAGGCCTGCAGCAGCTTCATGAATTCTGAGGACAAGGGGCGCACCGGCACGCCGTACTTTCGTTCAAAACCTTCCAGCAGATAATCGGCGAGCGCCGGGATATCGGCAAGGCGCATTCGGAGCGGAGGCAATCGCAGATGAACCGCATTGATCCGGTAGAACAAATCTTTTCGAAAATCTTCCGCATCAACCAGGTCCGCAAGCGAACGGTGCGTGGAACAAATAAAGCGCGCCTCCATCCGCCGCTCCTCGGCGCCTCCGATGCGGGTGAACCGGCCATCCTGAAGCAACTGCAAGAACTTAGACTGCAACTCGATATCGAGCTCCGAAATCCCGTCAAGGAACAGCGTGCCATTGCGGGCTACTTCAACCCGCCCCAGCTTCAGCCTGAGCGCCCCGCTAAAGACGCCTTGGTCATATCCAAAGAGCTCACTTTCGAGCAACATGGGCGGAATGGCAGGGCAGTGAACCTTGACGAACGGCTCGGTCCGGCGCGCCGAATGGATGTGAACCCAGCGCGCAAAGACATCTTTGCCGGAGCCGCTTTCACCTTCGATCAAGACGGGCAGATCGGTCCCGGCCAGCTTCTCAATCTCCGACCGGATCTCCTGCATCCCCCCAGTAACCCCAAAGACCACCGCGTCGGGCGGTAACTCTGCCATGATCCCTCGCTGTAAATAATCGAATTGTGCCGCGACCGACACCTTGCTCCTCTTATTCGTTACCCCTGATTAGCAAGCACTTAGAATGCCAAAAAGTACTCTGAATCACAGGCACGCTAGGTCAAAGCGAAAAATGGGCCATATACAATCAGGCAGTATCTTTCTTAACAACAACTTAGCGTTCCGTCCCGTCCTTTCCGTGCAAATAAAATTTGCGGTGACAGTCAAGCCAGCGTCGAAAGCTCAGCCGGCCGAGAGAGAAGAATTTCCACTCTTGAGTTATTTTTTCATCATCCCGCCTACCGGGCCTCCACTGGAAGTCTGTGTGACAACTGCGGTTGGCGCCGCAGTCTCTGGCCGCCGGTCTTTATTTTTCAAGTGATTCGGCGCTCCCTTCCTGCGTCAGGACAGGCTCCGAGCGCCGCTACAACTCAAAAAAGGCAGTTGTCACACAGACGGACGGCGGCCCCCTAAAAATAAAGCGTCTCATTTGTCTCATTCGTCTCTAAGGGATGAGGTACAATAGGGGCCGGATGTCTGCGGCTCATGGAGCAGGGATTGGGCGGTGAGGCGGCTTGGTTGCGCCAGAGAGGAAGATTAGAAGATTAGAAAACGGAAGCCGGGCTTGGGCGGAGAACACATAATTCACGGAACGAAGCCTAGCGAGCCTTTAGAATCAACGTTTCTAATTTTTGACCCGTCCTGGGCGGGCTTCCGCCCGTCTCCTAATCGGTCTCATTTATCTCATTCGTCTCAAAGCTGACCTCCGCGAGACACCTTCGGCCGGGAATGGCGCCGGAGCCTTCCCGGTCTGTCGTCCCCCCGCCGAATCTGTCCAGGGGGTTCGGTCACCCAGGGCGAACCTTCGCAGTCCCGACCCTCGCAATTTGCCTCATCAGTAAGGCCGGCATGTTTGACAGATTCCATCATGGTTTGTTAGCCTTTCAAGGGCTTAGGCAATCACGCTGGCCTGCTGTTTGTCTATCCTCGGGGCCCCTCGGAGCCGAGTTGTAGCGGCGGCCTCTGGCCGCCGGTTTTTAATAGTAAAGACCGGCGGACGAGGACCACTGGGGCCGCCGCTACAGGGCGGGGCAAATTTCCATCGCGGCGGACGCCCATTCAATTCCCGCTGGCGGTGAGCCAAAACCTTCATGCCTGATCCTCGCTTCATCCGCAACTTCTGCATCGTAGCCCACATCGACCACGGGAAGTCGACCCTTGCCGACCGTCTGCTCGAACTCACCGGCGCGCTCTCGAAGCGCGAGATGTCCGAACAAGTGCTCGATTCGATGGACCTCGAACGCGAGCGCGGCATCACGATCAAAGCCCACGCCGTGCGCCTGAACTACACGGCGCGGGACGGGAACGTCTACCAGCTCAACTTGATCGACACGCCGGGGCACGTGGACTTTTCCTACGAAGTTTCGCGCAGCCTCTCGGCCTGCGAGGGCGCGCTGCTGGTGGTGGACGCTTCGCAAGGTGTAGAGGCGCAGACATTGGCCAACGCCCAACTTGCCATGCACAACAAGCTTGAAATTATTCCGGTGATTAATAAGATTGACCTGCCCGGCGCCGACGTGGAGATGACCAAACGGCAGATCGAAAACGCGCTGGCCCTTGACGCCAGCACGGCGCTGCTGATCAGCGCCAAGCAGGGCCTTGGAGTGCCCGAAGTGCTTGAAGCCATTGTCGAGCGCGTGCCGCCTCCGAAAGGCTTGGCCGCTTCGCCCTTGCGCGCGCTCATCTTCGATTCCTGGTACGACAGCTATCGCGGTGTCATCGTGCTGGTGCGCGTGATCGAAGGTAAGCTGGCCATGAACATGAACATCCGGCTATGGTCGAACGGCCAGGTTTATACGGTCGAGGAGCTTGGGGTGCTTACTCCGAAGCCCGTCCACTTCGATCAGCTTGAGGCGGGCGAGGCGGGCTACTTTTCCGCCAACATCAAGAAGATTTCCGACACGCGCATCGGCGATACGATCACGGACGACCGTCGCCCGGCCGCGGCGCCGCTGCCCGGCTTTGAAGCGATCAAGCCGATGGTCTTTGCCGGACTTTATCCCGTCGAGGCGACCGAATACGAAACGCTGCGCGACGCGATGGAGAAGCTGCGGCTGAACGACTCCTCCTTCCTTTACGAGCCTGAGAACTCTGCCGCCCTGGGCTTTGGCTTCCGCTGCGGCTTCCTCGGATTGCTGCACATGGAAATCATACAGGAGCGCCTGGAGCGCGAGTTCAACCAGAACCTGATTACCACGGCGCCCAGCGTCCGCTACCGCATTACGACCAAGGCCGGCGGCGGGCTGGCCGTCGATACGCCGAGCAAATTTCCGCCCGCGGGCGACATCGCCAAGATCGAAGAGCCGGTGATGAAGGCAATGATCCTCACCCAGGATGAGTATCTGGGCGGCATCCTGAAATTGCTCGAAGAAAAACGGGGAGTGCAGAAGGGCTTTGAGTACGTCTCCGAGAAGCGTGTGCTGCTCACCTACGAGCTGCCTCTCAATGAAATCGTGCTGGATTTTTACGACCGCTTGAAGACCGTTTCGCGCGGCTACGCCTCGCTCGATTACCACATGAGCGGCTACTGGGAATCGGATCTGGTGAAAGTCGATTTGCTCGTGGAGGGCGAAGCCGTGGTCGCGCTCTAGTACATATGCCACCGCGAAGACGCCCAGAGCCGCGCGCGCCTGCTC
>JBOGJY010000509.1:0-4572 GCA_050745325.1 Terriglobia bacterium | reverse complement strand
AAATGATCCAATGATTCAATGAATAAATGACTCAATGAAAAAATTTTACCTCACTACCCCCATCTATTATCCCAACGCTCGGCCGCACGTCGGCTCGGCGTATACCACGATTGTGTGCGACGCCATCGCGCGCTACAAGCGCATGTGCGGCTACGACGTGGCCTTCCTCACAGGAACTGATGAGCACGGCGAGAAGCTCCAGCGCGCGGCAGATGCGGCAGGGATGCCGGTTGAACAGTTTGTGGCGGAAAAGCGCGAGTTGTTCAAAGATTTGTGGCGGACGCTCGGGATCCCGCAGTACAGCTCTGAACACCCCGCTGGATACAGGTTTGTCCACACGTCGCAAAATCCTTCTCATCGGGCCGCCGTCGAGTGGATGATCCGCCAAGCCGACAAAGCGGGATACATTGGAAAGAAGAAATACGAGGGCCGCTACTGCATTTATGACGAACGCTACGTTTCTGATAGCCCTGAGCCCGTTAATTGCGACATCTGCGGCAGGCCGGCGGAACTCATCAGCGAAGAAAATTATTTCTTTAAACTCTCGGCGTTCCAAGACCGCCTGCTGAAGCATTACGAGGACCATCCCGAATTCGTTCTGCCGGACTTCCGCATGAACGAAGTAAAAAGCTTTGTGAAAAGCGGCCTGCGCGACATTTCCATCAGCCGCCGGCGCCTGAAGTGGGGAATCCCGTGGCCGGGAGACAATGAGCAGGTGGTCTACGTCTGGTATGACGCGCTGATCAGCTACCTCAGCGGGATCGGGTTTGAAGGCGAGAAGCGAAGCAAAGATTTTGAGAAATACTGGATGGGTGAGGACGGTCCGTCAGAAGTTGTCCATATGATCGGTAAGGACATTCTGCGCTTTCACGGCGTTTATTGGCCTGCGTTCCTGTGGGCCGCAGGCTTGCCGCTGCCCAAAACCATCTTCGCCCACGGCTGGATTTATTACGAGCAGGACAAGATGAGTAAGTCCAAGGGCAACGTGGTCTATCCTGAGCCGATTGTGAAGGCGTTTGAGGAATTCGGCGCGCCCGGCAACGACGCGCTGCGCTATTACCTACTGCGCGATACGCCGTTCGGCCTGGACGGAAGCTTTTCTTATGATGGATTGGTTCAGAGGTACAACTCGGATTTGGCGAATGATCTGGGAAACCTGGCAAGCCGCACCCTGGCGATGATCCATCGGTACTTTGACGGCGTCCTGGTGGAGCACAAAGACGGCCTGCCCATTTTGGAGACGGAGTTGAAGGCAAACATCTTCGGCGGCGATGTTCAAGATGGGTCAGCTACGTACGGACCTTCAGGCTACGTGACTAATTTTCCTGGGACCTTTGACAAGTTTGGGCCGCAGGCGGCGGTGGAGATTATATGGCACTCAATTTCCTCATTAAATGAATACCTCACGCAACGGCAGCCCTGGAAGCTTGCCGAGGCCGGAGAGAAAGCGGGTCAGGATGATCTCCGTCTGGTCCTGTGGACAGCCGCCGACTCGCTCAGGGCGGTCAGTGTCCTGCTATATCCGCTGCTGCCGTATTCCGCTTCGAGATTTTGGGAGAAGCTAGGATGTGCGGGCACCGTTGGCGATCAACGAATCGATCAACTCAAGTGGGGTCAGCTAGAGCCGGGCACCAAAGTCGGCAAGCCCGAGCCTATTTTCCCCCGCCTGAAGAAAGAAGACATTCTGCGCAGGCTGCACGAGCTTGCCGAGGACGACCGAGCCAAGGGAGACAATGGCCAGCAGGATGCTGGCGCTACGCGTAACGCCGGCGTCCCGCCGGCAAGGGAGCAAACCATTAAGGAGGCATCAAGCAAAGTGGAATCTGAACAGAAACCGGAAGCGCCAACGGCGGACGGCCAAGCGCCAATCACAAATCAACAACCGGCAATCACCAATCAGCAATCGCCAATCACAAAGATCACCATTGACGACTTTGCCAAAGCCGATCTGCGCGTGGGCACGGTGCTTTCCGCCGAGCCGATCCCCGGCGCGACCAAGCTTCTGAAGCTGCAAGTTGATATTGGAACGGAGGTGCGCCAAGTCTGCGCGGGCATCGCGGAATACTACAAGCCTGAGGATATTGTGGGGATGAAGATCGTGCTGGTGGCGAACCTCGCGCCGCGCAAGCTGCGCGGGGTGGAGTCGAATGGCATGGTCGTAGCGGCGTCCGTGGGAGAGAACGGAAGGCCGGTGCTTGCGACTTTCAAAGAAGATGTTCCCAACGGGACAAAGCTAAAGTAATTGACTCATTGAGCCATCGGTTCATTGATTCAATGCTGGAGAGGGGGCTAAAGTGCATCCGTCGGCAGAACTGAAAGAGCGCACCAAGCGGTTCGCCATCCGAATTGTGAGACTCTTTCGGTCCTTGCCCAAGACCGAAGAAGCGCGCGTCTTGGGACGACAGGTTCTGCGTTCAGGAACATCCCTTGCAGCTAACTATCGTGCGGTCTGCCGGTCTCGATCCAAGGCCGAGTTTATTGCCAAGATTGGAATTGTAGTGGAGGAGACCGACGAAACAGTTTTCTGGCTTGAATTGCTTGTGGAAACGAGCATCTTAACGGAGAAACAATTGAAGAGTCTTCGCGTTGAGGCAAATGAACTTCTTGCTATATTCGCGGCTTCTCAACGCACTGCAAGAGCACACACGCTCCGGTCTTTCAATGACCCAATGAGCCGATGAATCAATGACTCAATCCTTTGTTGATTCCCATTGTCATTTAGACGGCCCCGAATTTGATTCCGACCGGGAGCAGGTGATTGCAAGGGCGCGCGAAGCTGGCGTGCAGCATCTGCTGTTGATCGGAACTGGAGCGAGCTATCAGGAAATCGGCGGGGCGCTTCCCATCGCAGAGAGCATTGATGGCGCGTATTGCGCCGCCGGAATTCATCCGCATGAAGCCAAGAATTTTCTCGAAAGCGATTTGAACGAGCTGCGCGAACTGGCCCGCCGCCCCAAGTTCCTTGCCGTTGGTGAAATCGGCTTGGATTACCACTACGATCATTCGCCGCGCGACGTGCAGCAGCAAATGCTGATTCGGCAACTTGAACTAGCGCGGGAGTTGAAGTTGCCGGTCATTATCCATTGCCGCGAGGCTTGGCAGGACCTGCGGAGGATTCTCAACGAGCACTGGAAAAACTCTGGCTTGTGCGGAGTCCTCCACTGCTTCACCGGAAGTCGTGAAGACGCATTCGATCTGATAGATTCAGGATTCATGGTGTCTTTTGCGGGCAATCTGACGTTCAAGAAAGCTGCCGGCCTGCGCGAAGTGGCGCGCGAAATTCCAGCGGACCGCCTGTTGACCGAGACCGACTGCCCCTACCTTGCGCCCGTTCCGTACCGTGGAAAGCGTAACGAGCCGGCGTTTGTGGCCGAAGTTCTTAAGCAACTGGCCGAGCTTCGCAGGACAAGTGAAGACGAATTGGGCGGTCAAGTGGTGGCGAATTTCAGGTGCTTTTTCGCACTTTGATTTACGAACCCTCATCTCGGCCCGCTCACTGCCATGTTAAGATCATGGATTAACTTCATGCGGATAGACTCATGAGAGTAGGAGTGCACACGTCAATTGCGGGTGGCGTTGAGAACGCCGCGCACCATGCCAACAAGATTGGGTGTGACACTTTCCAGATGTTCTCCGCAAACCCTCGCGGATGGCGCACGCTTGATCCGAGCGCCGAACAATGCGAGCGTTTCCGGCAAGTCCGGGCAGGTTATAAGCTCACGCCGGTGGTGGTGCACGATAATTACCTGATTAATCTGGCTTCGGCGGACGCGACGATCCGGGAGGGTTCCATCGCTGCGTTTCGAAGAGAGTTGGTGCGGGCTGTTGCTTTAGGCGCGGATTTCCTGGTGACGCACCCCGGAAGCGCCAAAGGCTCTACACCCTCCCAGGCGATTGCCTGCTGCATTGAATCTCTTGGCAAGGCGGCGGACGGGCTGCGTCTTGATGGTCTAACCATTCTGATTGAAAACACCGCTGGTCAGGGTTCCGTGATCGGCCGGACCTTCGAGGAAGTGGCGGAGATCGTGGAGAAAGCTGGCAGGCGCCTCCCGATGGGCGCGTGCATTGATACGGCTCATTGTTTTGCGGCGGGCTATCCTATCCATACGGCGGAGGGGCTGAAACAGGCGGTGAAGGGTATTGATTCAACGATTGGTCTGAAGAAGCTTTTCGTGATTCACGCCAACGATTCGAAGACGGCGTTCGAATCGCACGCGGACCGCCACGAACACATCGGAAAAGGGCAAATCGGCGCGGAGGCGTTTGCGCGCATCGTTCGCCACCCGAAACTGAAGTCGATTCCGTTCATCTGCGAAACGCCGGTGGATGAGCCGGGCGACGATTTGCGGAACCTCCAGATGATGCGCAAGCTGGCAAAAAGCAGTGGGCAGTGAACGACCCGCAGAAGATAGAACGCGGACGGCTTCTAACTCTTGACATTAGATTTTTGACTCCCCTTTATGGACCCTCAATACGATCCTCAAGCGATTGAAGCCAAGTGGCAAAAGCGATGGGAAGAAGGCCATCTTTTTGACGCCGAGCCTGATCTAGCGCCAGACTCGGCGCACAAGA
>JBOGJY010000508.1:0-16433 GCA_050745325.1 Terriglobia bacterium | reverse complement strand
ATTGTGTGGCGCATAGAGTCTGTGTGACAACTGCTGTTTTGCGCTGTAGCGACGGCCTCTGGCCGCCGGATTTTAAATAGTAAAGACCGGCGGCCAGAGGCCGCCGCTACAACCGAATCTGCGACACCACCCAGTTGCATAGACGCTCCACTTGCTCTGATGCTAGAATCTATATAGAGGGAATTTTAGGCGTGTGGAGAAGAGAAAGCATGAGAAATTCGAAAGTTTACCAGGCAGTTTGTCTGATCACGGCGTTTTTTGTTATTGGAATGGTGACGAGCGCCTGCGCTCAGTCGGCTCATCAACCATCCGCCAGCGCCGGGTCCGCCGCACAAAACTCCGGCAAGGTGGTCATTAAGGTCGGGAATGTCCAGGTGACACAGAATGAATTTGAATCCGTTCTCGGATCGATGAGTCAGCAGCAAATTAACCAGAACGGGGGGCGGAATGCAATCGGGGAGAATTACGCGAATATGCTGCTCCTGTCCCAAGCGGCGGCAAGTCAGCATCTGGATTCGTCGCCCGTTTTCAAACAGCAGTTGGAACAGGCTAGAAATAACTTGCTGGCCCGGATGGAAGGCCAGGATATCGCGCAGAAGGCGGTGGTGACGCCAACCGAAATCAACCAGTATTACACCGCTCACACGGCGGAATTCAAGGAGGCCAAGGTTTACGAAGTGGCGCTCATCAAGAAAACTGCGAGCAATGATAAAGGTCTCACGGCAACGGAAGCTCAAACCAGGGCTCAGGCCATCCGGAAGGCGCTTTCTTCTGGTGAAGACATCGGCGCCGTTGCTAAACAATTTAACGTACCCAACCAAGTGGACGTTGTCACCGAGCCGCAGTCAATCCAGAATAAAGATACGCTTCCGGCGTTCGCCAAGGCTGCCTTCACCATGCAGAACGGCGCGCTTTCCGAAGTTGAGGATAGGCCAGATGCGCTCCTTTTCTATAAGGTGGCAGGCCACGATCAAGTGGCTCTCAAGGACGCAACTCCCCAAATTGAAACGAAGCTCCGCCAGGAGAAGTTTCTGGACGCCCTCGGTACCTTGAAGAAGCAAATCCCTGTCTGGATGGACCCGGCTTATTTTGGCTCCGAAAGCCAGCCACACGGCGCGGCGGGTTCGCACCCATAAAACCGCTAAGCGCGGATGGCAGGTTGGGATTCAATTGGCGGCGGGGAGCGTGTAACCAGTCCCATCTGGGGTTGCGCTCCGTCGCCTGCCGGTTTTTCCAATTCGTTTCGGCGCGCGGCAGGATGACGGTAGTTTCACGGTCGTATTTTTAAGCGATCAGCAGAACAAATCCTCGTTCTCATTACCTTTCAGTTATGTACCTTTTAAATTAATATACTCCCTATAAAAATTATTAACAGTTCTGTTGAAAACCCTGTGGAAAAAACACGCTCCAAGGTCTTAACAGACCGATTCTGAATGCCTTTTAACAGATTGCATTAAATTGTAGCAAATCGGGCTAACGTTTTGCATGTCAATGCGGTGCGTTGCTTCAATGCACCAGATGAGGGCAGCGTCTGAGGCAACCCCTTCCCTTTGAAGGGACTATATGAAGGAAATGTGAAAGACGCTTTGAATGAATAAGACTCTTTAGTAACCGGCGGCCTCCAATCGTAAAAATCAACCTTCGTTTAACGAAGTGGCTGAGGGGGGTTCAGTTGCACCTTGATGATCTGGTTTGCCTGTGTAACGTCGAACTTTTGACCAAAGCTTTGATGGTTGGGCGCCGTCACAACCAGGACGATGGGTTCCATGGGAATAAACGAAAATGTATATTTGCCCTGAACGCTTGTCTTGGCGTTATAAGAAATTGTGGATCCGAGACGGCTATCGGGATCACGGAAAGATAATGTCAGGCGGGCCTGAAAGACGGGCTTGTGGTTTTTGGCGTCCGTTACGACAATGGTAAGGTTTGTAACCGGAGGATGCTTGCGAGGCGATGCTTGAAGGGGGAGGGCAACACAGGTGAAGATTACGGCCGCCCACAAACCTATTCGCCATGCTGGTAAAGTGGTCGTGGTCCATTGCTTGATCATGCTTGACCTCTGCCTTGAATGACGATTAGCGCCTTTCCCTAAAGTGCTCGAAAGGCCCAATCCCGGATGTGATCGAACAAGCCTCCCCACGGAACCGTACTATCATAACAAAGGTACGGCAAATCGCGGCTTGTAATTGCTCGCGGCCGATGCGCTTCCTGGCGCTGAGCCAGGTTGTTTGAGGAAGCGTAGCAGGTGGATTAAAGTGTCTGAGACCGTCTCTTATGCCGGCGCCAGGGCGCGCCAATCAGCTTTTTCCAGCTTCCAGTCCGATTTCACCACACCGTATTCCGTGGTGTTGGACAATAGCACTTCTTGATAGCTCTTCCCCTTAAGATCGTACACCTCACAGGTGTCATACGGTTTCGAGTAGATATGCAGCGTAACGGCGCGGCTGCCGAACGAATTGGCGTTCGCCACCAGGTGGATGGGTTCACCGGGATCAACTTCCGCCGGGTTTGCGGAATCAATGATGTAATGGCCGCCTGGCTTCAACTCACAGAATCCGTTCGCCGGGTCCTTCCGGATCAGCTCGAAATTGTGGACCTGTACCCTGCCGCAGGCCATCGCCATCCAGCAACTCTGGTTGCAATGGTTGTGGATGGGACTTTGCTGCCCTATTTCCCAGCAGATCGCAAGCAGGTCGTATAACGATGTTCGCTGGATCAAATTACGGGTATAGTGTTCAGAGGAAAAGTACAGGTAGGGTGAGAGGCTATCAGTCTCCACCGGATTTTGGCGCAGAAAATCCAGCACGCGCTGGTGCGTGAACTCCTTCTCCGGTATGGAGGAGAGACTGCTGGTAAAGGTTTCGATCGTTATCATGCATTGAAATTTGCAGAACCGCCGCCGAATGTCAAGCCGTTTGAAAGGCGGGTAGTGTCTCAGTTTCAGGCGTAGCGCCGCCCTTTAGGGCGGCATGTGCCGGGCCGAAGCCCGGCGCTACAATCCAAAGAACGCTCGCCGAATTAGTCATCGCAATTTCCGAACGCAACGCTGGTTTTCAAAGCGATGGTTCTCCACATCACGAATGGCGATTCTGTTATCCATGGATTTCGGGAAGCTGCGCTCATAGGTGACTATCTATCCTGGGCCGACTTGCTGTATGAGGGCCCGGTTTCGCGCGCCAATCTCGATGGGCTTTCGCCGATTCGCGCCAGGTTTCTCGTTAATGCGGGATGGTCAGGCTACGACGAGGCTCTGGCTCTTTTTTCTGCCCGAAATCAAACTCTAAAATCCTTTCCAAAGTACGACGAAGTAGTTCTGTGGTTCGAGCACGATCTTACCGACCAACTGCAACTGATTCAGATCCTCCATTGGTTTCGAAGCCAAGAGCTGAATAAGACCCGCCTCAGCTTGGTTTGCATTGACGCCTTTCCCGGCGTGACGCCTTTTCACGGTCTCGGCCAACTAACCGGCAAGCAACTGGCAGAACTATTCCCGCACCGAACGCCTGTGACCGAACAGCAATTGTCGCTCGCCCACGATGCGTGGGAAGCGTTTTGCGCGCCTGAACCGATCGCGTTGCTCAACCTAATAACCCGCGATCTCTCTGCTCTGAGTTTCTTGAAGGATGCACTGCGGCGTTTCCTGGAGGAGTATCCATCCTTGTCCAATGGGCTCTCTCGGACAGAACGGCAAATCCTTTTCGCCGCCGCATCGGGCAGGCAGAGGCGCATAGACATTTATCAGGCATCGCAGGAGGCTGAGAAGGCGCGATTTATGGGCGACTTGTCTGTATGGTTGCGCCTCGACCGGCTAGCGGCAGGTCCCGCTCCTGCGCTGGAACGGTCGGCTGGGGACTCGTATCAGATCAGCTATGAGGGTAGGAGCGTGCTCGAATATAAAACTGACTGGGTTCAAAGCCAGGGCGGCATTGATGTGTGGCTTGGAGGCGTACGCCTACAGGGGGAAACAAATCTTTGGCGCTGGGACGAAAAAAGGCGCAAGCTGTCGAGGAGTTAGGTTCTCACAGCGCCCATTTGAAAGTGGCCAACGCAACGATGTCCCTGGCGTTAAATTAGGACACTACCGAAAGACGAGGTGGGGCAATCTGCACGCTCTTTTGGGTTGCTGAAAAATCGCTCGTAAAGGGCGCGGCGGCGATCTCGCATCGCCACAAGCCAAGTGTTGTCAATGCCCGGTAGTGTCTCAGTTTGATGTAGAGGCGGCTTTATGCCACCACAATATGGCGGGGTAAACCCGCCGCTACACCCGAAACTGCGACACTACCCAATGCCCGCATGGCGGCATCCACCCGCCGCCGCACGCTTTTCAGCAACCTGTTAAAATCTGACTATGACGAAGAACACCAAGGCAGTTGTTCTTATCGCCGCTATCGTACTGATCGCTGCCGCCAGCGGCCTGTTGAGCCGGCGCGGGGCGCAACCGGCAATCGCTCAAACGGCGCCAGCCGTCGCGCATCCGATGGCTCCAGCTTTTACGCTGACGGATATCTCTGGCCAGCCGTTGAGCCTCAACCAATACCGGGGAAAGGTGACTCTCCTGAATTTCTGGGCGACATGGTGCGGGTTTTGCCGTGAAGAGATTCCAGATTTGATCCGGTTGCAGAAAATATACGGCAGCCAGGGTTTGCAAATCGTTGGGATTTCCGAGGACAGCGATGGCGCGGCGCCTGTCCGGGACTTTTATAAGCGGATGGGCATGAATTATCCTGTGGCTTTAGACAACGGTAAGACCGGAGAACTCTACGGTGGTATCTTCAGCTTACCCACAACTTTTTTGATCGGCAGGGACGGAAGGGTTTATGGGAAGGTCCCCGCGGCAGTTAGCGCAGCATATTTCGAGCAAGGCATTAAGACGCTTCTCGCGGCTTCGCCTGGCGCTGAGGTGAAAGACTTCCATCCGCTGCCAGGCTCGGAAACCGCAGAAGTGGAGACGCCCGCCCAAGCGAACTCCGTGGTCCCTGGAATTGATGTGACGAAATTAAGCAAGGCCGAGCTGGCCCAATATGAGGAACTTCTTTCGCAACAGGAATGTAGCTGCGGCTGCAAGGTGAGCGTGCTTCATTGCCGCCAGGCTGACCCTGGCTGCGCCACGAGCCGCGAAATGGCCCAGAAGGCGCTGCGGGAACTCAAGCGGCCGGCAATCTAGCGATCCAGCCCCGCTGTGATATTCTGAAAAGGGCGCGCAGGAAGGCCATTCAAACCATCCGCGCGCCATCAGGGTTTTCGTTGAGTCCCCGAATCAAACTATTCAAACTATGCCAGCGAACCATCGTCCTCGAATTCTGAGTGGAATGCGCCCCACCGGCAAATTACACCTTGGGAATCTGGTGGGCGCGCTTGAGAACTGGGTGAAGCTGCAGGACCAGTATGACAGCTACCACTTCGTCGCGGACTGGCATATGCTGACCACCGAATACGCGAACGTGGAAGGCTTGCAGGAGAACATCCTGGAGATGGTGACAGACTGGCTCGCGGCAGGACTTGATCCCAACAAGTCGACTTTTTTTGTTCAATCCCGTCTGCCGGAGCACGCCGAATTGCACCTGCTTTTTTCAATGTTTACTCCGCTTGGCTGGTTGGAGCGCGTACCAACCTACAAAGAACAATTGGAGAACATTAAAGACCGGGACCTGCATACTTATGGTTTTCTGGGCTACCCGGTCCTTCAGGCGGCCGACATCCTGATGTACAAGGCTGAAGCCGTGCCTGTGGGTGAGGACCAAGTGCCGCACGTCGAGCTGACGCGCGAAATCGCCCGGCGGTTTAATCACCATTACGGCCTCGTTTTTCCGGAGCCGCAGGCTTTGCTCACCAACGCGCCGCGCCTGCCAGGAACCGACGGGCGCAAAATGTCCAAGAGCTATGGGAACCCCATCTATCTTTCCGACCCGGCGGACGTGGTCTCGAAGAAAGTGGCCGGGATGATGACCGACCCGGCGCGCAAGCGCCGCACCGATCCTGGAAACCCGGACGTCTGCCCGGTGTTTGATTTTCATAAGATCTTCTCGCCGGGCGATGTGATTGAGCGGGTTAACCGCGAGTGCCGCACGGCGGAAATCGGCTGTGTCGAATGCAAAAAGCTGATGGCTGTTTCTCTGAATGGGTTCCTTGATCCCATCCGTGACCGGCGCAAACCCTTGGAGGAGAATCACCAGCGGGTGTGGGACATTCTCGACGCGGGCACGGAGAGGGCGCGCGCGGTCGCTCAGTCTACAATGGCGGAGGTCCGAGAAGCCATGAACTTGATCCACGAAACCGGCAAGGCCCCTGCGAAGGAACTGCAAGATGCTCGATGAAGCGCGGGCGCCCCAGCCAACCCGCCCAGATGGAGCAAACGGTGCAACGGCGCCGCCAGAAAAAGTGGTGATGCCGGCGAACGCTTCGACGCCTCAGTTGAAACTGCAAATCTACGAAGGGCCGCTCGATCTCCTTCTGGATTTGATTCGCAAGCAGAAGGTCAACATCTACGACATCCCCATCGCCCAGATCACACGCCAGTATCTCGATTATCTTCACCTTCTCGATGAAATGAATATTGACGTTGCGGGAGAATTTATTTTCATGGCGGCGACTCTGATTCACATCAAGTCGCGGATGCTGCTGCCGCCCGATCCTATGGCGGCGGCTGAGGACCAGGAAGACCCCCGCCAGGATCTGGTGCACCGGCTGCTCGAGCACGAGCAGTTCAAGAATGCGGCGGAAATGCTGCAATCGAAGCGCGTGGTGGAGGACGCATCGTGGTCGCAGCCGGGAATCGGCGAGTTTATCGAAGCCGAGGATGAGCCGGGTCTCGCGGTGTCGGTATTCGATCTGATCGCCGCGTTCCGTGAAGTGATCGAACGAGCCAGGAAGCGTCCTCCGTTGCGTATGGAGCGTGAGGAAGTGACGGTGGGGCAGATGATTGAGCGCGTAAAGCAGGCGCTTCTCTCGCATTCCCACGCCGTCGAGTTGGGCGATCTGATGGAAGGGTACCTCGCCCGGCAGGCGTTGATCGCGCTGATTCTCGCGCTGCTCGAAATGGTGAGAATCCACGCCGTAATCCTGCGGCAGAAAGAGTTGTTTGGGCCCATCACGATCCACCGCAACAAACGCTTCGAGGAAATCATGGCGGGGATCGATCCCGCTGCCCTCGAAGCAAGTCTGGATGAAAGCGTTGCGCCTGCTGGAGATGAAGAAGAGAACCGCTAGCGGGCCTGTGCGATCTTAAAGTAAGGCAGCCTAAACCATGCTGAGCGACGAAGCCCTTAAGGCGACAATCGAAGGAATCATCTACGTGGCCCCGGAACCGGTCACGCTGGAGACGATCGCAAAGTCGCTTGATGGCGAGGAGCGCGAGCGCGTCAGGGCCGCCCTCGAAGGTTTGGTGAGTGAGTACGAGCGGCCGGAGCACGGCATCTCCATCCGTCAGGTTGCCGGAGGATACAAATTCTCTTCGAAGGCCGAGCATCACGAAACCCTTCGCCGCTTCGTCAAGAATCTCAAGCCGCCCGTGCGGCTTTCGAAGCCCGCGCTCGAAACCCTCGCCGTAATCGCCTACCGTCAGCCCGTCACACTGCCCGAGATCGAAGAAATCCGGGGCGTCGATTGCGGAGGCGTCACCCATACGTTGATGGAGAAGAAACTCGTGGTGACGGCGGGACGCAAGAACGTGGTGGGCCGGCCGATCTTGTACAGAACGTCGCGGGACTTTCTGGTCCATTTCGGCCTGAAGGACGTGGGCGAGCTGCCTAGCTTGAAAGAATTTGAGGAGCTGGCCCGCCAAGCTTTGGGCGCGCCACTGCCGGGCGAAGAAGACCAGGCGCGTGACGGCGAAGCCACAAGCGTGGAGGAGAACTCGATCGGTAAAGAGCCGAATGCGTCATCTGCGCCAGTGGAGGAAGAATCTCCGCAGTTGGCAGACTTTACTGAAGAGTCGGCCCGGGAGGGGTCGCCTGCCGGAGAAGGCGCGACTGATCCTACAGACGAGGAACCCAACCAGACGGACCATAGAATGTGATGCAAGAGCGTCTGCAAAAAATTATCGCTGCTGCTGGCGTCACGTCGCGGCGCAAGGCGGAGGAGATGATCCTCCAGGGGCTCGTCTCCGTCAACGGGCACATGGTGACCGAGCTTGGCTCGAAGGCCGACGCGGAGCGCGACCATATTCGCGTTTCCGGCAAGCTGCTCAAGCGGGGCGGGGAACGGGTCTGCCTGCTGCTCAATAAACCGGAAGGCGTTGTTTCGACGGTGAGCGACCCTGAGGGCCGTCCAACGGTGATCTCGCTTCTGCAGAAGCTCGGAGTGAAAGAGCGCCTGTATCCCATAGGAAGGCTGGACTTCCATTCTTCGGGATTGATTTTGATGACGAATGACGGAGACCTTGCGAATCACTTGATGTCGCGCTCGACCGCGGCGCCACGAACTTATCATGTGAAACTAGAAGGCGCGCCAACCGCGGCCGGTTTAAAAAAACTCGAATCCGGCATTACTTTGGATGGCCAGCGCACGGCGCCCGCCACGATCCGGCCGCTCGGCGAGAAGACGGAGCGCGAGAAGCCGTGGTATGAAATCACGCTCGTCGAAGGCCGCTATCATCAGGTGCGGCGCATGTTCGAACGCATTGGAAGCCCGGTCGTAAAACTCAAGCGCGTCCGGATTGCGTTCCTCACGGCTGCAGGGCTCAGACCGGGCCGCGTCCGCCATCTCACGCCTGAGGAAGTAAAGCGGCTGAAAAGCTGGCGGCCGGCGAAGAAGCCTGGCCGTTAAGGCGGCTGCCGCGGCATTCCCGAATTCGCATCCATGCCTAAGTCGTCCATTCAAGAGATGCTCCCTCGCTGGGCGAACCGTATTCGTCCCTATCCGGCGGGCAAACCAATCGAGGAGGTTGAGCGCGAGCTTGGCATCAAGGCTATCAAACTGGCCTCGAATGAAAATCCCTACGGCCCCTCACCCAAGGCCATGGAGGCCCTGCGTGGCAGCCTGAGCACCGTGCATCGTTACCCGGATTCCAGAGGGCGCGACCTCTCGCGCAGGCTGGCTGAAATGCACGGAATGGAGCCCGCCGAAATCATTCTAGGCGCCGGTTCAACTGATCTGATTGAGCTGGCCGCCCGCACTTTTTTATCCCCTGGCGACGAGGGAATTGTTTCGGAATCCTCGTTCCATATTTATCAGATCGCCGTGCAGGAAAGCGGCGCCACGCTGATTCTGATCCCCACGCGAAATATGGCGTTGGACCTTGCCGCCATCCGCCAGGCGGTGACGGCTCGCACCAAGGTCATTTACCTGGCGAACCCGAACAATCCGACCGGCACGCTCTTCACTACCACGGAGTTCGATCGTTTTCTCGAGGAGCTGCCGGCCCATGTGCTCGTAGTCCTTGATGAGGCTTACTACGATTACGTTCAACGCCCGGATTATTCCCGCTCGCGCGAGTATGTCCGCGAAGGTAGAAACGTGCTGACGCTGCGCACCTTCTCGAAGGCGTATGGCCTCGCGGGGCTGCGTCTCGGTTACGGGCTTGGACACACGGCGTTGATTGAAGCGTTGAACCGGGTTCGTATGCCCTTCAATACGTCCCGTCCCGCGCAAATGGCCGGGCTTGCGGCGGTCGGCGATCGTGAATACATCGCCAGGTCGGTCGACTCCAATGCCGTCGAAATGCGCTTTGTCGCAGCGGAACTTACCTTGCTCGGTGTGCGATTTACGCCTTCAGCGGCGAACTTCCTGCTGATTGACACGGCGCGAGATTGCGAGCAAGCTTTCCTTAGGCTGCTGCAGGAAGGTGTTATCGTGCGCCCAATGAAGATTTACGGCTTCCCTACGTCGCTGCGCGTCACCATTGGCGCGCACGCGGATAACGAGCGTTTTTTGGAGGCGCTGCGGCGGATCCTCACGGCGCCCGTTGCGGCTGCTCCGTAAGATTGGCCGCTTTTCTTGCCGCACAATGTGGAGGTATTTGATGGCATCTCATGGACTCACTCACTCGCGGCTTGGCGCGCATTCGCCAGACGAACACAGATCCCCCGCTATCTACTCGGATTTAATCGGGGATATTTTGCAAAGATACGCCACGCTGGCAGTCGTCGGCATCTCACCCAAACTCTCGAGGCCAAGCCACGGGGTTGCGGCGTATATGCGTTCTCACGGTTACCGCGTGATTCCCGTGAATCCCAACGCGGACTTTGTCTTAGGCGAGCGCTGTTATGCTTCGCTTGAAGAGGTTCCGGAGAAGATCGATATCGTCGTGATTTTTCGTAAGTCCGAGTTTGTCCCGCCGGTGGTTGAAAGCGCAATTCGCATAGGAGCAAGCGTCGTTTGGATGCAGGAAGGCGTTACCCATGAGGAGGCCGCTCGCCAAGCCCGGGAGGCCGGTCTCGATGTGGTCGAAGACCGCTGTATCCTGAAAGAACATGCCAAACGCTTTGTCGCCGACGGCATCTGATTTCTAATGCACGGCCCTGCAGCGGGCTTTGTTACAGCTTATTTCGGCCCGTGGCCCAGCACGAAGTCAAGCTTGGCGCTAGCCACTTGGTAGTCATAGCGGGTTGATACTAACTGGAGGGCAGCCTGGGTAGCTTGATATTCGGCGTCATTCAACTCCACAACATCCCCCACGCCCACCTTATAACGACCTTCCGCCAAGGCTAGATTTTCGCGCGCGTAACCGTCCGCCACGGCTGCGTTGTTGATTTGGTCTTCGGCAAGTCTCAGGCCGGACAAGGCGCTAAACACCTGTTGGTCCACCAGCAAGCGTAACGAGGCCACATCTTCTTGCGCAGCCACTTCCTGAGCTTGCGCGCCCCGCACTCGCGCGCGGTTGGCGCCGCCAGCAAAAATGCTCTGGGCCAGCATTTGTCCGAGGCTCCAGTTGTAGACGAGTGGCCACGTCAGGTTGCGGAAGTCGAGGAAGGTGGAAAGAGACAGGTTAGGCCGCAACTGCGCCTTGGCGGTCAGGAGATTGCCCATCGAGGCTTTTACCTGATCGAATTGTGCGAGAAGATCCTGCCGGCTCTGCTCAGCCTCAGCTAAAAGCTGTTTCAGGCTCCCCGTTTTGCGCGGCGACTCAAGCGTTTCAGAAGGCTCTGGCGCTTGATCTACCGGGAGACCCATCGTGGTGGCAAGCTGGGAGCGGTCAACGTCCAGGCTCTCATCCGCCTGCTGAAGGCCCAGCCGGGCGTTGGCTAACGCCAGTTGTTCACTCGTGACGTCAATGCCGGGGACGGTTCCGAACTGGTGAAAAGCGCGCGCCTGATCCAGGTGGCGCCCGGCGTCCTTTACGGCGGCTTTTTGAATGTTCACAGCGTCTTCGGCTGCGATGACCGTGTAGTAGGCGGCCCGGACGTTATAGTAAATCTGGTCGCGCACAAATTGCAGGTTGTGTTCCGCGGCTTCGAATTGCGCCTGGCTAACCTCCACCTGTCCTTTGGTCCGGCCAAAATCCAGGATAGTCTGGGAAAGGTTCAGGCCGCCAAAATAGTAAGGAGCGTTGGCGTTCGACTGGCCCTTATAAAACAACGCCCATTGGCTCGGAGACGTGCCGGGCGAAGCGCCGTAGTTGTACGTCTGGCGCGTATAAGACAAACCCAGGTCTATCTGAGGCAGGTAATTGGCGTGCGCAATCTTGACGTTGGCGCGGGCGGCGTCTGCTAATGCTTGGGCGGCGGCGGCGTCAGGATTCTTTTGTAGAGCGGTTTGAACCGCCTGATTCAGGGAGACGGCCGCGGTGTTCGCGGCGAAGATCGCGCCGCTGAAAGCTAGAATTGCAAAGGCGAAAATATAAATTCGCTTCATGGCTTCACCTGCGGGTTTTGAATTGCGGTTAGGGCGATGACTGGCTAACCGGCTGGATTTCACTCCCATCGGGAACGTTCTCGCCGATGTTAATGGCAATTCGATCGCCGCTTGCCAGCCCGGAGCGGACACTCACACGGGTTCCATCATCCGAGGCTACGTCCACGGGTTGAAAAGTGATCCGGTTATCCGACCCAACGACCGCGGCGAACGTTTTGGTTCCGCGCAACACCAGCGCCGCCGCTGGGATTTCGAGGTAACGCGAGCGGCTTCGCAGGCGCAGCGTGACTTCCACAAAGCTGCCTGGCGGAATCCGGTTCCCGTAGTTCGAGAAGTCGATTTCGACCAGCATCGTGCGCGTATCTGTGTCGAATTCACCGCTGATGCGCGTTACGCGAGCGGCGATTTTCACGCCTGGCTTGGCGGGGTCAGAGACCGCCACCCGATCGCCCACGTGAATGAATGCGGCGTTGCGCTGATCCGGGTAAATGTAGACGCGCTCTTCAGAAATTTCCGAGATGCGCACCAGGGGCAGCGCCGCCGTCTGGGAAGTTTGGGCAGACTGGACCAGCGCGCCGGGGTCGGCATAGCGAGCTGTGATCTTGCCGTCGAAAGGCGCCCGGATGATTTCGTAGGACTTAAGCGTGGCGAGGTTTTGGACGTCCTGCGCGGCGACGCGAGCGTTGGCGACGGCCGTTGCAGCGTCCTGCTGAGCGATCATGTCGCGCTTGACCAGATTTTCGTCGCGAGCCGCAATTTCTTCAAGATTACGCGCGTTGATGACGGCCGCCTGGTATTGCGCGTCCGTCTCCGGCGATTCAATCACGCCGAGAACTTGATTGGCGCGCGCGGTGTCACCTTTATCGACATAGATTGTTTTAAGATAACCACTCACCTTGGCATAGAGGGTGGATTCGAGGAAGGCGTGCGTCTCCCCGAGCAGGGTGAGAGTCTGCGTGGCGGGCGATTCCTGCACCGTCGTCACTTGCACGCGCGGTCCGGCTTGGGCGGCGGCCCTCTGCGCGCGCAGGCTGGACGCGATCTGCTGGGCCTTTCCGTTCTTCATGCGGACCACCAGGATGAACGCTGCGACTAACAGGATGGCTCCTATGAGATACAGCAGCAGGGCCGCGATCCATGACTTTTTGTTTTCCTGCTTGTGACCGGCCATTGTTAGCTCACCACTATCCGTCCAGAGGCTCCTTCACCTGATGCCGTCCGCATTCCAATGTTCCTGCCTATCCGCCAAACTCATCATACAGGGCGCGGCGCGCCCGTTCGCCCTGCTCTTCTGCCTTGAACCGTTCGTCCAACAGATGCTTGGTGGGCAACTCACGCCTGAGCAAAGAATAGATTACGGGTACATAAAACAAGGTTGCGGCTGTCGCCACGAGTAATCCGCCAATCACGGCGCGGCCAAGCGGCGCGTTTTGCTCTCCAGCCTCGCCCATTGCGAGGGCCATCGGAACCATGCCCACAATCATGGCCAAGGCGGTCATCAACACCGGCCGCAGGCGCGTCTTAGCGGCTTCGAGCGCGGCTTCGACCGGTGACACTCCTTTTTCCACCCGCAGGTCATTCGCAAAGCTTACCAGCAGGATTGAATTTGACGTTGCGATGCCTACCGCCATAATCGAGCCCATCAAGGACTCAACATTGATCGTTGTGTGGGTGAAAGCCAAGATCCAGATAATTCCTACTAAAGCTCCCGGCACGGCCATCATGATGATGAACGGGTCAAGCCAGGATTGAAAGAGCACCACCATCAGAAAATAAACTAATAGAATCGCCAGAATCAGCCCCAGCCCCAGGCTGCGGAAGGAGCTTTCCATTACATCGTACTGCCCGCGCAGCATCACCTGAACTCCAGCGGGCAAATTGCCAAGCGACTGGATCTTCTGCAAAATGTCGCGGGAAACGCCCCCGAGGTCGCGCCCTTGAACACCGGCTTCCACATCCACAACGCGCTGCACCGTGTAATGGCTGATTTCCTCTGGCGTTCCTTCCGGGTAGACGCGCGCAATGCTTGAAAGCGTCTGCGCCGGCCACTCTGGAAGGGACGTCGGCTGCGGCGCGGGGGCAGGCTGGCTCAGGTTCACGGCGCTTGGGGTGGTGAGCGATGTGGAGAGCAGGCTGTTGACGGAATGGATTTTCTCGTAGGGCACCTGCACGGCGACGATGTAGTTCACGTTATTCGCCGGGTTCAGAAAGAATGAAGGCGCCACCAGCGAGCTCGACGAAAGAGCGACCAACATGCTGTCTGCAACAGATTCCTGGCTGATGCCAAGCTGCGCCGCGCGCTCGCGGTCAACGTTCACCATGAGCGCAGGGTAATTCAGCACCTGCTTGATGTGCGCGCCCACCGCTCCCGGCACCGTCCGGATGCCGCTGAGCAGCGTCTGGGCGATTTGCACGTTCTGGTCATAATCCGGCCCAGCCACCTGCACGTCAATCGGGGAAGAAAGGCCGAAGTTCAGCACCTGGTTCACGATATCCGCCGCCTGAAAGTAAAAACTACAACCTGGGAACCCGGCTGGCAGCGTCTGCCCAATTTCCTGCTCGTAGAACCTGGTCGGACGATGCGGTTCCTTGAGCGAGATGCGAATATCCGCGTCCATCTCCCCCACGTTGTCGCTTTGCACAAACGCGAGGTTATAAAAAATCGGAACGCCGATCATGTCGCTGACCTGATTCAATTGATCGGCGGGAATGATGTGGCGAATCCGGTCCTCTACCTGCAGCACAAGCTTTTCGGTATCTTCGATGCGCGTCCCTGCCGGAGCGCGAAAATGGAGTTTCATCAGGCCGGCGTCTGCGGACGGGAACAAGTCTGTGCCGACGGCGGGAGCGAGCATGGCGGTCACAGCAAGCAGCAGCGCGCCCACAATCAGGGTGAAGGCCCGATGATCGAGAACCGTTTGGAGCATGCGCCCATAGGCAGACTGAAATCGCTCATATCCCCGGTCGCGCAGACGATTGAATGCGCCGCCAGTCCGGCCGAGGACGCCTTGGCGCGGTTCTTTATCCGCTTCCGGGCTTCCGTGCACGTTCTTCTCGCCTGCCATCAGCATCCGCGACATGGTGGTGACGAGCGTTCGCGAGAGCAGATAAGAGGCGAGCATGGAGGCCACGACCGCGAGCGCCAGAGGCGTAAACAGATATTTCGCCGATCCTGAAAGTAAGGTGACCGGAAAGAAGACGATGCAGATCGCAAGCGTGGCGACGATTGCAGGAGTAGCGACTTGCTGGGCGCTGTCGAGGATCGCAACCGTCAGCGGCTTGCCTAGCGCGCGGTTCCGATGGATGTTTTCCACCTCGACGGTGGCGTCATCCACCAGCATTCCGATGGCGAGCGCAAGGCCGCCGAGCGTCATCAGATTCAGGCTATTGCCCGTTAGATTCAGGATGATGATTCCGGTAAGGATTGACAGGGGAATGGAGGTGCTGACAATCACCATGCTTCGCCAGCTTCCGAGAAAGAGCAAAATCATCAAGGAAATCAGGATGGAAGTGATCGCGCCCTCGCGGATCACGCCCTTAATCGCGCCGCGCACGAAGACCGACTGATCAAAATCCAAATGGATATTCAACCCTCTAGGAGCCACTGACCGGATGATGGGCAGCTCCCGGCGCACCGAATTTACTACTGTCACCGTGGAGGCGTCGGCGTGTTTCAAGATGGAAAGATAAGCGGCGCGCTTGCCGTTCACGTGCACCATGTTTTCTTGCTGGGCGTAGCTGTCTTCGACATGGGCCACGTCGCCGAGCAGAACCTCGGCGTTGCCCACCACTTTTACGGGCAACTGGTTGAATGCATCTACGACATCGGGGCTGGAGTTGAGCAGTATGTTGTAGTCGGCGCTGCCCATTCGCGCTGTTCCAGCCGGCACGATGACATTCGAACGCTCCAGCGCGGTGACAATATCGTAAGGCGCAAGCCCCTTCGCTGACATCTCCTGAGGGTCAAGGCTGACCATGACCTCCCGCTGTTTGCCCCCGAACGGCGCGGGAGTGGAAAGCCCAGGTATGGTGAAAAGCCTGACCCGGATGAAGTTCAATGCATAGTCGTAGATTTCTTGCTCAGATAGGGTTGTACTTGAAAGCGTCATCTGGACGACCGGGACATTTGACGCATTGAACTGGACGATGGCAGGCGCCTGTGTACCGGGCGGCGCGATGTGAAGCAAGGTTGCGGATACCGAAGAAATCTGCGCGATGGCCGCGCCGATATCGGTACCCGGCTGGAAGTAGATTTTGAGCAGACCCACACCAGGAAGCGAGTCCGATTCGATGCGGGAAATGCCGTTTACGGTGGTTGAATAGGCTCTCTCGCTGATGATGACGATGCGGCGCTCCATGTCTTCGGCGGAGAGCCCGGGATAACTCCAAACCGACATCACCACCGGAATGTCGATGTCGGGGAAAATGTCCACCACCATCCTTGTGGCGGAGAGGACCCCCATGAGCAGAATCAGCAGCGCCACCACGGCGATCGTGTAGGGGCGTCTGAGCGCGATGCGGACTAACCACATAGATGGACACGAGCCTCGGTTGCGAATGACGCATGAGCGGGCGTCAGAAAAGCTAATGAAGATTACAAAATTATAGCGCCATCAATCGCTGTAGCGGCGGCCTCTGGCCGC
>JBOGJY010000507.1:0-4159 GCA_050745325.1 Terriglobia bacterium | reverse complement strand
GGCCAGTTTCATACACCTCACACTATCGTGGTGGACGCCGAGAATCGCTTGTACGTGGGCGACCGCGAAAACAACCGGATTCAGGTGTTCGATTCGAACGGAAAGTTTTTGAAGCAATGGACCAACGTGGGTGCTCCGTGGGCATTGTGCATTACGCCGTCGCCTCACCAGGTGATCTACAGCTCAGATTCCCGGCCGGGGCGCATCTACAAGCTCGATTTGAACGGGAAGATTCTCGGCGTCTTCGGAAAAGCCGGGAAGCAACTGGGCCAGTTCGGCTGGGTTCATCAAATGACGTGCCCCTCGGAAAACGTTCTCTACACTGGCGAACTTCTGAACTGGCGCGTGCAAAAACTCGTGCTGCACCCTGGTCAGTAAGCAGCAGGCCAGCGCTGCCCTCTTTAAGCCTATTGCACATTATCGCTACCGCTCCAGAAGACCAAACCGCCTAAGGGGAATTGCGTTTCCTTGCGGAGGGTAGAGGCAGGTTGTAAACTGAATTCGTCAATTCTTCCAGGCAGTAACTCAAGACCGGAGAGATGAGTATGTTAAATCCGATTCGCCGTGAGTGGGTGCGGAAGCGCACTGGACCCGTCGTGACGCAAATGCACTACGCGCGGCAGGGCGTGGTCACTGAAGAAATGGAGTACGTGGCCAGGCGTGAAAACCTCGCGCCCGAAGTGGTACGCGATGAAGTCGGGCTCGGGCGCATGATTATCCCGGCCAACATACGCCACGTGGAGCTTGAGCCGATGGCGATTGGCGTCGCATCGAAGTGCAAGATCAACGCCAACATTGGTAATTCGGCCACCACGTCGGATATTACGGGCGAGGTTGAGAAGCTCAGCACAGCGGTGAAATACGGCGCAGATACGGTCATGGACCTCTCAACTGGCGGCGACATTCACCAGATCCGTGAAGCGATTCTGCGCTCAAGCCCGGTTCCCATCGGCACCGTGCCTATTTATGAGGCGATCAGCCGGGTGAAACACGTGCGCGACCTCACCGCAGAACTTATGTTAGAAGTGATTCAGGAGCAGGCCGAGCAGGGCGTGGATTACATGACCGTTCATGCCGGAGTGCTGCGCAAATACATTCCCCTCACCCGCAACCGCATCACAGGCATTGTGAGCCGCGGCGGCGCCATCATGGCGCAATGGGCGGTGGAAAACAATCAGGAGAACTTCCTCTACGAGCGCTTCGCAGACATCTGCAAAATCTTCCAGAAGTATGACGTTTCATTTTCGCTCGGCGATGGCCTGCGCCCCGGCTGCCTTGCGGATGCGAGCGATCAAGCGCAGTTTGACGAGCTTCGCACGCTGGGCGAGCTCACCAAGAAAGCTTGGGAATACGACGTGCAGGTGATGATCGAAGGCCCCGGGCACATCCCGATGGACCAGATCAAGCTGCAAGTGGATAAGGAAATGGAGTTGTGCCACGAGGCCCCGTTCTACACGCTTGGCCCGTTGGTGACGGACATCGCGCCGGGATTCGATCACATCACCAGCGCCATCGGCGCCGCGATGATCGGCTGGCACGGCGCCTCCATGCTCTGTTACGTTACGCCAAAGGAGCACTTGGGCCTCCCGAACGCACAGGACGTGCACCAGGGCATTATTGCGTACAAGATCGCAGCCCACGCCGCCGACGTGGCCCGCCATCGCCCCGGCGCCCGCGACCGCGACGACGCGCTTTCCTACGCGCGTTTTCTTTTCGATTGGAACAAGCAGTTTGAGCTTTCGCTTGACCCCGACACAGCGCGCTCCATGCACGATGAGACGCTCGGCGACGATTATTACAAGGACGCCAAGTTTTGCTCCATGTGCGGCCCAAAATTCTGCTCCATGAATACCAGCCAGGTGATGGAACTGCACTTAGGGCACACCCAGGCCGAGCGTGAACAGAAATTCGCGGAGTTGCTGAGCAAGGTGCAGGCATAGATGCTTGACGCAGCGAAGTTTGCAGAGGAGTTTGTGACGCACGTGCGTCAATGCCCCTCCGGGATAGTTGCATGTTCTGGCTGCGCTGCGTTTGAATCATGGTTCCTGGTTGAACTGGCGCAGATGATGTCTGCTTCAAATAGGTTTGACACGATACGGTTCAGCTATAACTATCCAGAATCACGAGGCAAGGCCGACCTAATGGCAGAGATTAGGGAACATCGGATTGTGTTTGAGCTTAAATGCTTCGTTCTTGGCGCTGACTCGAACAAGTTGAAAGCATGGCCTGAGCAGATTGAACGGCTTAGCCACCTACTCCGCGACGGTCATACGCGGCAGTGCGTGGCCATCTCGACGTTTTCTAGGTACAAAAGAGAAAAGCTTGCGGGCTTACTCAAGAGTTTTCACCCTTTGCCGTGGAAAGTTGCTGGACCGTATAAGTTTTTTGAATCTGAGGATGCACCACTTCAGCTTGTAGTGGCGACCGTGAACACTGAACAAGTAGGTATCGGAGCATGAAGTTCAGCGAACTGGTCCGTTTGCTGGAACAGGCGGGCTTCCGGTTGATCAAGGAAAAGGGGTCGATTCGGTATTATGCTAAGCCTGGTGTCGAGCGGTTCATTCGGGTCGATTATCATGGAGCGAAAGAAGTGCCTGTCGGAACGTGCCATGCAATTCTGAAAGCTGCTGGCTTGAAGGAGCGGAACGAATGATTAATCTCGCATATTCCCTAGTCATCGAAGCCACAGAGGATCCTACGTTCTTTGCATTTTACTCACCCGACCTGGAAGGCTTCACCGGCGTGGGCAATTCTGTTGAGGATTGCTTGTATAAGGCAAGGTGGGGAATGGAAGAGCATGTAACAATGCTGCTCGAGCACAATCTTCCGGTCCCTCCGCGAGTGGACGACCCTAAAGTTGTTATTCAAAATTCAAAGCGAATTTCCCCGGCTGCCTGAGTAGGATTGCCGGTTCGACAGTCCTTGATTTAGCGCAGAAGCAGATACTTCGCTTTGCTCAGGATGACAGCCCTGTAGAGCTTTCGTAAATCCCGGGTTTCGCCTTCCATTGTCTGACTCAGCTCGTCAGATCAAAATTCATTCGAGGAGAATCAATATCATGTTCGAAGGCCAAGTTGCACTTATCACCGGAGCTTCCAGCGGCATCGGTCATGCCACGGCGGAGGCTTTTGCGCGCGCCGGCGCTTCGGTGGCGGTGAATTATCTGAAGAACGAGAAGGGCGCGGAAGACGCGGCTCAGTCGGTCCGCAAGCTGGGGCGCGAATCCATCACCATCAAGGCTGATGTAACCCGCAGCGCCGACGTGAAGGCCATGATGGAAACCACGCTTAAAAAACTGGGGCGCATCGATATCCTGGTGAATAACGCCGGAGATTTGCTGGCGCGCCGCAATCTGCCCGAGATCACCGAGGAATATTGGGACGAGGTCATGGCGCTCAACGCGAAGAGCGTTTTTCTCTGTTCGCAGGCCATCTGGAAGCATATGGCGGAGCGCAAGAGTGGCGTCATCGTCAACGTAAGCTCCATCGCGGGGCGCAACGGCGGCGGTCCGGGCGCTTCGGTCTACGCGGCGGCCAAGGGAGCGATGATTACCTATACCAAAGGATTGGCCAAGGAACTTGCGCCGCACGGCATCCGCGTGAATGGTATTAACCCCGGCGTGATCGCAACGCCTTACCATGAACGCTACAGCCCGCCCGACCTCTTTCAGAAGTATGTTTCCGGGATACCCCTGGGAAAAGCCGGTACTTCGGAAGAGGTTGCCGATGTCATCGTTTTCTTAGCCTCGCCCGCCGCACGTTACATGATCGGGGAAACCGTGGAAGTGAATGGCGGGATGCTCATGGACTAATGGGCGCCCGCGCCGCGGTGGCTTCGGAGCGGAGCCTACTGTATGATGGAGATGCAACCGCCCACGACCTCTATGACCTGCAGCAACCCCCGGTGGGTATCGAAACGCAAAGCATTGAGGAGCATCTAACAACTGATATGGCAAGCATTTGGCGTAAGGCGCAGCGGCTGGCATTGCTGCCGTTTGTCCAGGGACCTGAGGAGGTCCTGGTGGGTGGCCAAGCGGTGATTGAGGGCGTAATGATGCGCTCGCCGCATTCGTGGGCCGTTGCGGTGCGGAAGATGTCCGGCTCAATGGCCGTGATGCAGGAGCATCTCGACCGGCCCTCTGAAAGGCGCCCGTGGCTCA
>JBOGJY010000506.1:0-15171 GCA_050745325.1 Terriglobia bacterium | reverse complement strand
CAGTGTTACTTTCCAGCAATGCCGTAGTCGGGACGTTTTGCGCGATTGCGGAGCAAACGCCGGTGGAGCAAGAACCCTTGGTCGCTAAGGCCCGCGACGCCGTGAACGTTCAGGCTAAAATTGACGGAATCATATTTGGCGACGGCGTATTTGTCGGGCCAGACACCTCAAGACTTTACGAGAAATTCGAGGTGGAACAGAAAGCTCAGGTGGACGAAGGTACGTGGATGCTGAACCAACTTAACAATGGTGCAACGGATGAGGAGCTAAGGAACACGCTGAGTGATCAGATTTATAATGGCCGCAATTCCACTGGGACTGATCAGTCCAGTCTTTATACTGCCGCCCGCGGGCGAGAGGCGGGAAGGCTTTTAGGGGGACTGAGCCAACTTAATCCAACGGCCCTACGAGAGACGGTGGTGTGGCTAGCGAGGCAGAAGCCCTTGGCCCTCCGCAAAAAAGGAACGCCATAGGGACCGCTTGCGCTCCGTGCGTCAGGATGAATTTTTGCAGAGATACGTCGAGAGGCGCTGGTTTATTTGCCCGGACCAGCAATCGGGCCTGACGGGCAGCTTTCAAACGATTGCCCGGTCTCACCGGGCAGAGCCGCTGTGGTGCTAAGTAGATAGCAGATAAAGGACGCGAGCGCCACGCTTGAGTGAATGAAGGAGGGTTAATGCCATTTCGTCAAATTCGCCGGATGTTGCTTCTAGTAATGCTTCTTACATGCTGGACGATGCTCGCCCAGCGGAATGCTGTTTCCCAAACGTGCTGCAGCAAAGAGCTTCCCACGAGCGAAGCTACTCAGTACTTGCAACCCTATCAGGACAGTACGTTCTTTGGAGGTCTGTACGAGCAAACGCTTTACGGGCCGGCTTATTATGACAACAGCGCCGTGGAGGAAATACCGGGCAGCGACACGGGACAAAATTCGTGCTCTTTCCGGGCGATCTTCCAGGCCAGCATCCCAAAATCTTCGGACCAAATGGTGGTTCCTGGACCGTGAACACGAATAGCCAATGGGGTCCTGATTTCATCGGAATGTATATTCTTGACGCTCAACAGATCTGGGACATGTACGAAACTGGGACCATGAGTCTCCCCTGCTTTGAGACTACGTACCAGACCATGAAAATATTCTGTAACCAGGAGCCATACCCTTATGAATACAACATTGTTCAGACGCGGGAGATGAACCAGAACCGCACCATAACCGTTGAGCGCGAAGGCGTGGCCTCTCCGCAGATAGCCGTCCCGCCTCCACAGTAGCGGCACGGGAGGGATTCCAGGGCAGTACGAAGCTGGCTACTATATCTACTGGAATCTGACGGATGGGTTGTGGGAATTCCATATTCTCAGCCCTTCGACAACCAACGGCAGCTATGTCGGAGACGTTTGTAATGCACTGGCTTATTGACATGCGTCAACGGGAACAGTCGTCTATCGCTGAGCGTGCCCAGCCCCCGCGTACACCGTGCTTCAGTTTGCCGACCGCTGGTCCGCACGAAGATCACGGGACCGGTCGACCCTGGTCATGGAGAAGGCATTTTTTTTCGCTCCTGCCGCTTTTGCTCACCCTCGGTTGCTGCATTGTCTTAGCACAATTGGCGTCGGGGGCCGAGAGATTGTTTCTCCTAGCTGGAACGGCGACTAACGAGGGACCGGAAGCGTACCCCGTCACGCTATACACGGTAGGCTCCGGTCACAGGCTTGAGCGCTTCAAAGAAGTTACAACCAGCGAAGATGGCCTCTATGCGGTGAGCTACGATTATGGAGACAAGTTATACGTTTCCTATCCGCCCGGGTCGCCCACTACCGTCAGTGTGATTCACATGGGAAGCCCATCGACTGTGGATAAAGTTGAATTCAATCCAAAAAGGCCTGTTACGCTTGGCGGTTTCGGCGGTGTAGCTGCTGGCGAGGATGGCCAGTCGTACGCACTCTACCTCCTGGTGGCGGCAGCAGCGCCTCGGGAGAGCGCAACACTAGTGAGCGTGGCCGGAAACCCGCCAAGAAAGCAGCCACCCGTTACGACGGATGAATGGGATCGGTATAAATCGTTCCGGTTCGTGGGATGTCCCGGCGGGCCGACCTTATGTTTGTCGCCGGAGCTACAACTTACGGCTGGCCGGTTTCTAATAGGCGTCAAATCGAAGCAAATTGAGATCAGCACAGGTTCCCCGTCACTTTCGAACGTGGAGGGTCCGGAGCGTTTTAGGTTGTTGCAGCCAGCCCTCGGTTCTTGTTAGTCAGTCCCTGGTATACTGGTAAGATCCTGGCGACCAGAACCGCCCGAACAACCCCCGTCTACATACAGGACCATGAATCTCGCTCGTGGAAGAAAATCGAGATTCCCGGAAACACCTCCCGGTCCAGGCTCTTTGGGGCTTGGCTGACCACAATCTTGGAGAATTGGAATCCTGCCAACAGGGTTATGGGCGATGTGCTCTACCCTCCCGCAGGCGACAACAATCAGGGACACGAGAACGAAAGGCTGCAGGCGACACGGCTCCTGCCAAGCGTAAATATGCAGTATTCAGCTAACGAAGGGAACACTCGCATTATCCCTGGCATACTCGTCCTCGATAACCTTCTCGACGGCAGACGGATCACGTTGCAGACGAACGAGGAAGATAGCGAAATCCTGGATGTTCGCAGCGACGGCTTGGTTCTCTATCGGGTGAACGATTCGATCTTCTCTGCGCAGATCGAAGGCGACAAATTATCCGCTCCGACACTGGTTGTGAAGGACGACGACGTGCAGGAAGTTCATTGGGCCTTTTGGTCCAACGCGCAAGTTGAAACCAAGGCAAAGCCTAAAATGCCTGCGGCCGCCGGGACGGCCGCCGGCCAATAATTGATTTGTGGCGCTCGGGCGCAACGAGAGATTTTTACAAATGCGAGCAGAAAACGATAGGTACCTATCGGAAACGCGCTTTGGAGGTGAGAAATGGCCAGGATTGTGAAATGGGAAGAGAAGCTGGCGATTGGGTGTATTGCGCTGTTCCTCTCGATGGCGCGTGTGTGGCTACCAGAAATGCGCAACCCGGCCGGCCAAGGCGATCCAGTGTATTCGCGGCTGGTCACCGGAATGAACCTGAAAACGGCTTTTGGCCTTGAGCTGATGGCGCAGCGGCCGTATGTACGCTTAGAGCTTATCCTTAAATAACTATTGAATTCTGATACGAGTTGAGGTAAGGTGATGATCCAAGATGCCACAAATAAAATCTTGGGAAGTCTCCGATGAGTTTTGGACAAAGGTCGAACCCCTGATTCCGGTTCGACAGCGGCCGGAAGTTGGAAAGTATCGACGTCGAGCGGGCGGTGGACGCAAGCCGATGTCGCCTCGAAAGGTGTTCGCCGCCGTCGTCTACGTTCTGCGTACGGGATGCCAGTGGAAAGCGTTGCCCAAGGAATTCGGAAGCGCGAGCGCGATCCACAAGCATTTTCAACAGTGGCACCGGGCGGGCTTCTTTCTGGCGCTGTGGCGGTCGGGGTTGGCCGAATACGATGAGATGGAGATCATTGCCTGGGACTGGCAAAGCATCGATGGGGCCTTGGTGAAAGCCCCGCTTGCCATCGAGTGTGTGGGAGCCAACCCCACGGATCGGGGAAAAAAAAGGGCGCAAGCGAAGTTTGTTAGTCGACGGGCGTGGCGTCCCGCTATCGCTCGTCGTGAGCGGAGCCAACGTGCATGACGTGAAGCTGTTGGCGGCCACGCTGGATCAGGTAGTGAGAGCGCGACCGGAACCCCGTTCGGAAATGCCGCAGCGGCTCTGCGCGGATGCGGGTTATCAGGGAGCGCCGGCCCGGCAAGAAGCGGAGAGGCGAAACTATCAGCCCCACATCAAGCAACGGCGAGAAGAGGCGCAGGCGAAGCGCACCCAGCCCGGTTACAAGGCTCGCCGCTGGGTGGTGGAGCGGACTCACTCCTGGCTCAACCGATATCGCAAGCTGTTGGTGAGTTTTGAGAAGACCGAAGAAGGATACGTCGCCCTGCTGAGCTTAGCTGCGGCCATGATTTGCTGGCGCCAGACGATCATTATTTACGGATAAGCTCTAAGATCCCAGTGGGTAGATTGATCCCCGGAGACCCAGTTTCCCTGAGTCAAGCCGATGCCACTCACGATGCCCGTGATATCGATCGTACCGAAAGGGCCCGCGCTGAACGCGTGAGGGACAGCAGTTTGCAGCGGCGCGGTCATGGAAGGCGTGGGCAAAGGTTGCGGGGCGGCCGGCGTTGCCGCTTGCCCCGGCGGGCCCGCAGGGGCGGCGGTCGTTGGTGAGGTTTGGCCCTGTGCACGAAGTTTGGCAGCATAGACGGGCACCAGTACCACAGTTAAAGCCACAACACATAGATGTCGCATTGATCTATCCACCCGATTGAGCACCCTTTCCGATCAGCCTCGTGGAGTAACGCTATTTACCGGTCCCGAGCGGCCGCATGAGCCGCCATTTGGAATCGACGCATCTCGGGACACGAGCTTTCCAAGCCTGTGCCAGCGCGCAGCGAGATATGGCTAAGCACGGCCTGCAGCGGGGCGACAAGTGTCGGCTACGAAGCCGGGGCGCCGTATTTTTGGCGCAGGGCGAGATTCACTTCGAGCACATTGATCACTTTCTCGCCAGCCAGGCCATCCAACGGAGCGTGAGCATTCTGATCCAGCATCTGCTGGATTTCGGTACGAACCGTTGCCGGGTCGCGCTTCAGGTCTGATGCCCATTTTGTTGTGACACGATCAAGTTGGTATTCAGCATTCTCCATCGTAATATTCGGGTCCAGACCGGAGGCGGAGGTAGTTACCAGATCGCCGGGAACATCCTGAAGAGCGACGTTCGGGTGATCCTGCCGCCACATATCGAAAAAGGTCGATTGAATATCTGAGCCTTGGCTCACGGGCTCGATTTTACTTTCGGCTTTTCCGTTCGGTCCCGTGGAAGTAACGGCCGAGGGGAACTTGCCAGGATAATCTTTCGAAAAGTTCTCAAAGAAGACTACGGCCAGATCCGTGGGCTGCAGGTTCGGAGTTGTCGGGTTTGCCTTGATCCATTGCTTTACAAGCTCGGGATTCGCCTTCGCCCAGGACTGGACGTAGGCAGCGTGAGTGGGATCAGCGGTGACCCAGGCTTGGGCCATCTCGTTATGTGCGTCCGCCCACTGGGCGACGATGTGGGGGCTGCCCTGACAATGATCCTGTTGAAACCACGCTTCGATATCGGGCGCCACAAGCTGTCCGGCTTTAGGACCGCTGGCGTATTTCACAATGGGGCCCAGCGTCGTGGCGACCCGGTTGCGCAGCGCATAGTTGGAGGCCGCTAGCGCCGAGGAGGTTGACGCGGAGGCGTCATAAGACGCCGCCGAAGGGCGAGGCCAGAAGTATTCATCCTTGGTGAAGGGTTGCGCGATGAGTTTGGAACCCACCACTTTGCCGTCCGGGCCCCGTAGCAAACTGCCGTTCGCCTGGAAGGGGAAAAAGATCCGTCCAATGATCCACATCGCTCCGGGGTAAATGCCGCAGACGAGGACCACACTAACAGCAAGGAGGAAGATGCTCTTAAATAAGTAACGTGACATAAGCGTGCCTCCGTGCACGTAATAATTCAGGCAATCAGATGTAAGCTGACCATCACCATATCGATCAGCTTAATGCCGATAAAGGGAGCGATCACGCCTCCCAAGCCCCAGATAAGCAGATTCTTTCGCAGTAGCGCGTCGGCGCCGAGAGGCTCAAAGGTGACGCCCTTCAATGCCACCGGGATGAGCAGGGGAATGATGATCGCATTGAAAATGACGGCGGACAGAATGGCCGACGTAGCTGAATGCAGGTGCATGATGTCAATGGCCTTCAACCAGGGCAAGGTGCTGGCAAAAAGCGCGGGGATGATCGCAAAGTATTTGGCAACATCATTCGCAATGGAAAACGTCGTCAGCGCGCCGCGAGTCATCAGGAGCTGCTTCCCGATCTCCACCACCTCAATCAACTTAGTGGGATCGCTGTCCAGATCGACCATGTTGGCAGCTTCCTTGGCGGCTTGCGTACCGGCGTTCATGGCCAACGCAACGTCGGCTTGCGCGAGCGCCGGGGCATCATTGGTGCCGTCTCCCATCATGGCCACCAGTTTGCCTCCTGCCTGCTCTTTGCGGATGTATTCGAGCTTGTCGGCAGGTGTGGCCTGAGCCAGGAAATCATCAACCCCCGCTCTCTTGGCGATGGTTGCGGCCGTCAGGGGATTATCGCCCGTGATCATCACCGTGCGCAGACCCATTTTCCGAAGCCGGTCGAAGCGTTGGGGCATCGCCGGTTTCAAGATATCTTCGAGAACGATAACGCCTGCAACGCTGGTTCCGTCCGCGACTACGAGCGGCGTTGCGCCCTTCGAGGCGACGGAATCGACCAGCGCATTGAGGTTACCGGGAATGCGGCCCCCCTGGCGGGTCACGAATGCGGCGATGGCGTCCGACGCCCCTTTACGAATGCAGCGCCCACCCGGGAGATCAATGCCGCTCATGCGTGTCTGCGCGGTGAACGGCACAAACACGGCGTCACGCGGCATCTCCACGTCCCCTCCGGCTGTTTTGACGATGCTTTTGCCTTCCGGCGTCTCATCGGCCGTAGAGGCCAGAGCTGCCAGGCGCGCGACTTCGTCCTTCGTATATTTCCCGACAGGCAAGAATCCCGTTGCTTGCCGGTTACCCATAGTGATCGTTCCCGTCCTATCGAGCAGCACCACATCGATATCGCCGGCCGTCTCCACCGCCCGGCCGCTTTTGGCAATAATGTTGGCTTGCAACGCGCGATCCATGCCAGCAATTCCGATGGCCGCAAGCAATGCTCCAATGGTGGTGGGGATGAGGCACACCAGCAACGCAATCAGTGTTGGAACATCTGTGCCAAGGCTTTTCAGCGGCCCTTGAACGCCCAGGTAGCTCGCCATGTATTGTTCGGCATTCCATGCCATGGGCCACAACGGAACCACAACGATCATGAAGATCAGCGTAAAGGCTGAGAGCACGAGGGTGAGGGCAATCTCGTTCGGCGTTCGCTGCCGGATAGCGCCTTCAACGAGGGCGATCATCCGGTCAAGGAAAGATTCGCCGGGCTGAGCCGTAATCTGGACCACGATCCGGTCGGAAAGCACTCTCGTGCCACCGGTCACGCCCGAGCGGTCACCTCCGGCCTCACGAATCACGGGCGCCGATTCGCCCGTAATGGCAGACTCGTCGACCGCAGCGATGCCTTCGATAATTTCTCCGTCGCCGGGAATGACCAGACCGGTTTCCACTACAACCCGGTCACCCGGCTTGAGCGCGGTGGAGGGCACTTGCTCGATATCGCCATCCTCCTCCCTGAAGCGGTAAGCGACGGTTTCAGCGCGGGTTCGCCGCAGTGATTCGGCCTGCGCCTTCCCGCGAGCCTCGGCAAGCGCGGTGGCAAAATTGGCGAACAGCACGGTCAAAAACAGCCAGGCATCCAAAGCAATGAAATACGAAATCGGCACCAGTTGCGCCGCACTCGTGAACGCGTCCCGGACTACATAGAGCAGGGTCAAAAAAGCGCCGAGCTCCACCACGAACATAACGGGATTCTTCCACTGAATGTCCGGGCGCAACATCCAAAAGGCTTGTTTCAGCGCTTCCTTGGCCAACTCGGGCGTCCACAACCCTTTCGCCTTTGGCCGACGCGGCAGCGGCGGCTGCTCGCCAGGCGATATCAGATCTTCCTCGATCTCACTAAGCTTTAATTCAGGTTCCATCTTGCCCACTCCTTTCCGGATTTGGCCGTCTTGCTATAATTCGGGGTGCAGCGGCGGCTTTAAGCCGCCCCCCTTATACTGGCGGCATAAGCCCGCTGCCACTCAGCCGCCAAAGGGAATCGGGCCGAAGTGCTCTGCCAGCGGACCGAGAGCCGCAGCCGGCAGAAAGAGCAAAGCCCCGATAATCACAATCGTTCCAAACAACAGGAAACCAAAGGTCAGGGTGTCATCGCGCAAGGTTCCGGCCCCAAACGGACTACTCTTCTTCATCCCCAGGAATTCCGCCATGGCGATCGGCGCGATAATGGGAAGAAAGCGGCTGAAGAGCATCACCAGTCCGGCAGCAATGTCCCACTGGCGGGCGGTGGGCGCGGGACTCGGATTATTGTTCAACCCGTAGCTGACGGCCAGGCCGTCAAAGGCTGAGCCATTGTTGGCGGAGGCGGAAGAGAACTGATACAGCATTTGGGAGCCCGGATTACTTTCCGCTTTCAGACCCCAGCTTGTTCCCGCAAAGAGGCCCGTGGGCATCAGAATCATCAGTGGGTGAACGAGCAAGGCGATAATCGCCAGCTTCACCACGCGGGCATCGATTTTCTTGCCCAGGTATTCAGGCGTCCGCCCGACCATCTGACCGGCGATAAAAATCCCGATGATCAAAAACAGCAGCAAATTGATCATGCCCACGCCTTTGCCGCCGAAAATGCAGTTCAGCCACATCCCGGTAAACGGTGACAGGGCCGCAATCGGGTTGAGGCTGTCGTGTTCGGCGTTCACAGCGCCGCAGGTCACATCGACCGTCACGGCCGCAAACGTTGCCCCCGCCGATGTTCCAAAGCGCAAGTCTTTGCCCTCCAGATTGCCCATATGCTGATCGACTGGCAGTCCGGCGACGGCAGGTAAAGTCACCACACGCTTTCCGCTAGGCGACGTTGCGCTGGCGATTTCGAAAGTTCGCGCCATGGGGTGGGCCGTCAAGCCGGGATTAGGCTTTAGCGTATCGAAATGAACCGACCAGACGATGGTGCCGATCATGAGAACCATCATGACTCCAAAAATCACCCAGGCATGGCGCATTCGCTTCAACATCCGTCCGTACATCAGCACGAGAGAAAACGGGAAGATCATCATGGCCATCGTATCGAAAAAATTCGAAAATGCGGTCGGGTTCTCATACGGGTGCGCAGAGTTCATGCCATAAAAACCGCCACCATTGGTCCCGAGCATCTTCATGGATTCAAAGGCGGCTACCGGTCCAACCACAATTGTCTGCAACTTCGCCTGACCGTCCTGTGTAGTCCCCATCGCCCCGGGCTCAAGCGTCGCCACCTGATAAGAGCTCTTGTAGGTCATAGGGCTTCCTTGCTGCAGAAACAACAAGCCAAAGAGCAATGCGGCGGGCACAAACATATAGACCAACACCCGCCACATGTCGTGAAAGAAATTGCCCAGGGATGAATCGCTTCGCAGAGCCCTGATGATAGCCGTGAGCGCGCTCAATCCGATTGCCGCCGAGAGAAACAGCATGGTAATGCAGAAGAAAATCTGGCTGAAGTTGGAGAAACTCACGTCGCCCGAATAGTGCTGCAGGTCGGTGTTGGTCATAAACGAAATCACGCTGTGGAAAATGGTAGTGGGCGCGAGCATTCCCAGATGTCGCGGGTTCAGCGGCATCCACGGCTGGAGAGCGAGGACAAGAAAACCGAAAACAAACAGAAACGTGTTGAAGATGAGCAGTGACGCGGTATACTGCTTCCAGTTCTGGGAGCCGAAATCAAGATGCTTTTCGACCCAACGGAAAACAGGCAAAGGCCGGTACTTGCCGTCCATGATCCACGCCATATAGCGGCTCAGCGGTATAGCGACCAGAGTGGCGGTGACAAGCAGCGCCAATGGAAGGAACCAAGTTTGAAGAAACATTGTGTCATCTCCTTGAGGTCACACCCCATTGGTCTGAGGCGAAGCCCCCTAGTGTCTCTGCCCCGGCTTTCGGTGTTGCTTAGAACCGCTCCGGCCGGATTAGCACAGTGAACAGATAGCCGAACAGAAAAATGGTTACAATCGCGGTAATAATAATCATGGGTGTGACCTCATATCCTTTCGCAAGCCTTCAGAAACAATAAACACAACCCCATCGAAACTAATCCCAAAATGAACATTCCAGGCAGCCAGGTTTCGAGATTCATGAAATACTCCTAATAGTTGGGTTTTCTCCAATTACCATGGGGCGGCGTTCGACCCGATTGGACCAAGCGCGCATCCACCGAACCAGAGCGCGAAAATAAAGACTGAAACCTGTACGGTTTCGGCGCTTCACCTCGACATAAACTGCGTGATGACCCAGGCGGCCGAGCCATCCTTCCAATTTCCGCTCCGCGTTAAGCCAGCGACACCTTTTTCCGCCCACGATCACCAGCGACCGTGGCCTCAAGACCTGTCTCAGGCACTCCTGGCGGTTACGGCAGAGAAACATCTCAACGCGAACCTCTTCCGCGCGGACTCCAGATTCGGAAACCAAGCCTATCTGGTTGCGCTCAAGGAAATCGAGGGATACAGGGGGTTTCTCCAGCGGAAAGTAGAATGGAACTTCGTGGACCGCCAACAGCGTAATCCGGGCGCCCAAATCCTTAGCGAGCTTGCCAGCAACTCGCAGGGCGGCCTGCGTCCCTTCCCGGTTTGTAAACACGACCGTCGCACGGAGATTGTGGTCTGATGAGGATTCCGGCGACCGGAATTGCTCGGCATGAAAATCGCTGATCTCAGGCTTTTGCATCGATACGCTGCTCGTTTCGCTGCTCATCATCTACTCCTCAGCCGGACCGAGCGGGGAAGCAACCGCTCGGATCAACAGCTGGCTTGAGTTTGCAGGAGCAGGTATAAGGAACGCATAAAGATCAAAAAATAATTTTTACGAGCCTTTATGCCTTCTTAATGCTCGGAGTTCTATACTGAGGGCGGCGGGTAAAGGCGATGTCCGATCTAGGCCGGGAAATGCCAAGTACGAGGGTTACGTGGACGCGTTCCCGAATGGAATATGGGAAGGCGTGGTTCCAGAAGCAATTAAGCTGGCTTCGCAAAGCTGGGGCGGAGCTCCGCGTGAGGAGAGCCTTCTACTGGACCGTGATTGGAATCGTCTTTGGCACGTGGCTGGCGTTCCACGCAAGATTGAATCTCGCTTCCAGTGGTTTTTTATATCTTGTCTTCGTCGTGCTAGCCGCAGTCTATGGCGGTTTCTGGGAGGCGACCGCCGTTTCGGTCGTGGCCGTGGCTTGCCTCAATTATTTCTTTATTCAGCCCTTGTTTACTTTCACTGTCAACGACCCGCGAAATTGGGTGGCTCTCGGCGCTTTCGAGTTTACTGCGCTCGTGGTAAGCCGGCTCTCCCACCAGGCCCAGGTGAAGGCCGCAGAGGCTATTTGAGAGCGGCGCGATACTGAGCGGCTCTACCAAACGTCCCGGCGGGTCCTGCTGCTCGACCGGTCTCGTGATCCGGGCGCGGTGATTCCGTCGCTGATATGTGACGTTTTCAATCTTCCCAGCGCCGTGCTGTTTGACGCTGTTTCGGCCACCATTCATGTCAGCGGTGAGGTTCCGGCTGAAGCAGAAGATCGAACCCGCAATGCCTACTATTCGAATGCGGATACGTTTGATTCGGAGCTCGGGGTTTGGTTTTGTGCGCTGCGGCTCGGAGCACGGCCGGTCGGCGGTCTTGGGTTGTGTCGTTGCAATCTGAGCCCCCTTGTGGCTACCGCGCTCGCATCATTGAGTGCAATAGCCTTGGAACGCAAGCGATCTTTCGAGAGAGAATTTCACGCTGAGGCAGCCCGCGAAGCAGAACAACTGCGCACCGCCGTCCTTGATGCCTTGGCCCACGAATTCAAGACACCGCTGACGACCATCCGGACTTCAAGCTCCGGCCTCCTGGCGGCCGGGGGTCTGTCCGCCAGCCAGGCCGAACTTGTTTCCTTGATCGACGAGAAGGCGGACGAACTGAATGACCTGGCTTCCCGCCTTCTGCGGGCCGCAAAACTGGACGGCGTTGACTTCCAGCCGAAACGCGAGCCTTTGCTGCTTTCAAGCGTTATCGATCCGGCGATCGAAACCCTGAAGCTGGAACCCACCATCGAGCGATTGCGTGTTTCTGTCCCTCACCAGGAGACCGCTGTTATGGCGGATCGCAAGCTCATCATAACGGCGCTCGCTCAAATTCTTGAGAATGCGATTAAGTATTCCGTTCCCGAATCGCCGATCAACCTTGCGATCACAGTGAAAGATGCCGAAGTTATTTTGACCGTGCAAAGCCAAGGACAAGTGATCGACCCTGCTGATCGCGAAAGGATCTTTGAGTGGTTCTATCGAGCTCCAGGAACGGAACAGCGGCCAGCGGGGACAGGTCTTGGCCTTTCGATCGTAAAGAGAATCATTGACGCTCACCACGGGCGCGTGTGGGCGGAAGGCGATGCTGACCGCGGGACAGCCTTCTCGGTCGCCTTGCCGGTGGCACCCAACAAACGACCATGAATACGTCGAACGGAAAGATCCTCATCATTGATGACGACGCCAAACTCCGCCGGGCGCTGCACAGCACACTGCACAGCCTGGGATTCGAAATCGCGGAGAGTCCGAACGGTGAGCAGGCGCTGAGGGACGCAAAGAACCAACGGTTCGACGCCGTCCTTTTAGATATCAACATGCCCGGTATGGGCGGAATTGAGACGTGCCGTAAGCTTCGCCGGTCCGCTCCCCGTCTTCAAATCTTGATGCTTACTGTCCGGGATAGCGAAGAAGATAAAGTTAAGGCGCTCGACGCGGGAGCGGACGATTATGTCACCAAGCCGTTCTCCGTACCGGAGCTGACGGCGCGGATTCGAGCTGCAATTCGGCGAGCCACGACGAGATCTGCTGAGACTGATGAAGTAATCTCAATCGGAGATATCGAACTTGATCCAGCGCGCCGTACGGCCCGAAAGGCAGGCGAGATCGTACGCTTGACGCCCAAAGAATTTGATCTGCTCCATTACTTGATGTCACATGCAGGGCTTCCGGTCACCCATGCACGGCTCTTGCATGCTGTTTGGGGCGCTGAATACGGTCAAGAACGGGAGTACCTCCGAACTTTCATCCACGAGTTGCGGAAAAAGCTGGAAGACGATCCTGCATCTCCGCAGTACCTCCTCACCGAAGCATACGTGGGCTATCGTTTCAAAGAACCTAACCCCAACGATGCCTAACAGCTTGTTGAAAAACGCGATTTGATAATGATTTCCGTTTCCAATTCGTGTCCGGAACGATTCAAATCAAGGGGGAATGGTCGGTTAGGGAGGGTTCCGAAGCTCTTCGGCAGGCCGCTTGTGGCTTTGAAGAGCAGCTTTGCATCCTCCTGCTCATGCCGCTCCCTCGGTGGCCTGCAATCGTTGCAGCCGAACCAAGTTGTACGCTGCTCCCACGAAGGTAAACAGCCAACCGACTTTCTTCCGGCCTCGCAACTTGACCTTCCTCACCATCCCGATCATCTTCATCCAGCCGAAACTCTGTTCCACTCGTTTTCGTTTCTGCTGACTGATCGCATAGCCCACGTGCCGGGTCGTGCGAGCGTCAATCGCACTCGGCCGGTTCCTGGCGTTCTGTGCCATGTGCGGCGTGATGCGCAGGCGTCGCAAGGCGCGCACGAAATCGCGCGTATCGTAGTTTTTATCCCCGGCCAAAGTGAGCCGCTTTCCGCCCGCCCTCGGCTTGGCCATGGCGAGCGCCGCGTCGCGTTCCGCGGTGCCCTCGGCCAGCGTGACTCGAGTCTTCACCAGCAACCCGTGGCGATTCTCCATCAGCCCGTGACCCAAGTAGCTCAGCTTGGCTTCGCTGCCGTTCGTCTTCTTATACCGCCGCGCCTCGGGATCGGTAGTGGATGGGTGCGTCTCATTCGAGCGCTTCTCTCCGCGAAAATTCACCTCGCCGACTCCACCGCCTGGGCCCAGCTCTTCATCCTTGGGGCGAAAGCTTTTGTGGCTCGCCCAGGCTTCGATCAGCGTGCCGTCCACGGTAAAATGCTCGTCCGACAAGTAGGGCTGTGCGATCCCCAGCCCCTGCTGGAAGAACGCTTCGGCGATCTCTTCGTTCAGCAGCCGCTCACGGTTCTTGCTGAACACGGCATGGTCCCACACCCGCTCGTCCATCTCCATCCCCACGAACCAGCGGAACAGCAGGTTGTCGTCCAACTGCTCCATCAGCAGGCGCTCGCTGCGGATGGAGTAGAAAATCTGCAGCAGCAGGGCGCGCAGCCGCCGCTCGGGGGCAATCGACGGTCATCCCACCCGGGCGTACAGCCGGCCAAAGCGCGGCGACATCTCCTTCAACACCGCGTCTACCATCTCACGGATCGCGCGCAAGGGATGATCGGCTGGCGCCCGCTTGTCCGGCGAAATGTAGCTGAACATCGCTTCCTGTTTCTGATCGGTTCCGCGCATCGTCGCTCCTCCACTTCGAGATTTACAACAACGGATGCGCGAGCTCTGTGCAACGATGCAAAGAAAGTGCGTTTTTCAACAAACTGCTAGTATAGAGAATCAGTCCGGCGGCAGTTAGCCAAAGCATTGCAAGTTCCACCCTACTCGGGAGGAGAAGCGGTTTTCCGCGCGCCACCAACGACGTCGATTATCTTCCGACGCTTGCACCCGCTGAACAACATCGACTTCTGGAGATTGCGGGCAAGGGTTCGAACCTCCACGGGCGGTTTCACGTCTACCTTCAGTGTGTGGGCGGCGTCACGACTCTCGCTGAGAATTAAGGTCGTAACCGAATTCAGAGCGTTGAGCAGGTTTCCCTGATGAGGAGGGTACTGAAATTGCGGATCAATCGACGTCACGGTGAAGCTGCCCATGTTGAGTTCCGCGATGATGACCGGGTTGCAATCACCCGGCGGAACGCATAGACTCTATGTCAATGAGCATGGAACGGTTGAAGAGGGTAAGTGCGGTGGACGCCCATGTATTCGTGGGTTTCGCATCCGTGTTTCAGACATTCTGGACTTGCTTGCGGCAGGAGCTTCGTACGAAGAGATTCTCTCGGACTACCCGTTTTTGGAGCGCGAAGAAATTCTTGCTGCCATTGAGTACGCTTCCTACCAAGTCGACCACATCGTTCTTGCGACCTCGTGAAATTCCTGATTGACAACCAACTGCCTGGAGCGTTATCCCGCTTTTTTGCTTCACTAGGTTGCGATTGTGTCCATGTCATGGAGGTTGGACTCGGTCAGGCAGCCGACGTTGATGTCTGGCAATATGCTTGTGACAACGGCCGACTCGTGATCACGAAGGACGAAGATTTCCTCCACTTGGTCTAGAGCCTGCGGGTCTTGCCTTCGGGAGAATCGAGGGTGATGGGCATGAGAGCATTAATTTAGTTTTCAGTTTGGGTGACGAC
>JBOGJY010000505.1:0-25645 GCA_050745325.1 Terriglobia bacterium | reverse complement strand
CATTCGGTTTGCCCGCGGAAAACGCGGCCATCAAGCATCAAAGGCATCCCTCGGAATTCACGTTCAGTTTCATCGACCGCATGAGAGGCCAGTTGAAGCGCCTCGGCCTCAGCTACGACTGGCGCCGCGAGATTGCCACCTGCGTGCCGGAATACTACCGCTGGAACCAATGGTTCTTTCTGCGCATGTTCGAGCGCGGCCTTGCTTATCGCAAAAAGAGCCGGGTGAACTGGTGCCCGCAATGCGAAACGGTGCTGGCCAACGAGCAGGTGGTGGATGGCTGCTGCTGGCGGCACGAGGATACGCCGGTGGTCGAGCGCGAGCTCGAACAGTGGTTTCTGAAAATCACGGCATACGCTGAGCGTTTGCTTGAGGACATGGAGCAGCTCCGCGGCGGCTGGCCGGAGCGCGTGCTGGCCATGCAGGAGAACTGGATTGGTAAATCAAAGGGGACGCTGGTTGACTTCGAGATCGAGCCATTGGGCGAGGTGGTGCGCGTTTTCACCACTCGCGTCGACACCATTTACGGATGCACGGCGGTGCTGCTTGCGCCCGGCCATCCTCTGGTAGAAAAACTAATTGCCAAGTCATCCAATGCGGGCGGCCTGCGTGAAGCGGCGGAGCGGATCAAAGCTTTATCTGGGGCCTTGTCCGCGCGGGCGGGAGCGGAGACGAATCCCGAGAAACAGGGGGTATTCACGGGATTCACGGCTCGCAATCCCTATAGTGGTGAAAGCGTGCCCATCTGGCTGGCCAATTTTGTTTTGATGGAGTATGGCACGGGCGCCGTGATGGCCGTGCCCGCGCACGATCAGCGCGACTTCGAATTCTGCATGCAATACGGGTTAACCATTCCTCAAGTGATCGCTCCGCTTAACAGCGGCACGGTCGATCTTACCCAAGGCGCATTTGCCGAATACGGCCGGCTGGTGAATTCCGGCCCTTACACGGGCCTCGAGTCAGAAGAAGCTAAAGACCAGATGACGAAGGAAGCCGAGGCGAAGGGATTTGGCGAGGGAACGGTGCAGTACCGCATTCGGGATTGGGGGATTTCGCGGCAGCGCTATTGGGGCACTCCGATTCCGATTATTTATTGTGATCGATGCGGCGTAGTTCCCGTGCCGGAAAGCGATTTACCCGTCATACTGCCGGCCAACGTCAGGTTCACAGGGCGCGGCGCTTCACCGCTGGCGGAAGTGGCTGATTTTGTCAACACGCGATGCCCTAAGTGCGGAGGGCCTGCGCGCCGCGAGACGGATACCATGGACACGTTCGTCGATTCCTCCTGGTATTTTTATCGCTATACTGACCCAAAGATTTCAACCGCGCCCGTCAACCAAGCGGCGGTCAAGTATTGGTTCCCTGTGGACCAATACATCGGCGGCATCGAGCACGCCATCCTGCACTTGATCTACATGCGTTTCTTCACCAAGGTCATGCAGGATATCGGCCTGGTGGATTTTCCAGAGCCGGTGGCGCGCCTCTTCACCCAGGGCATGGTGATTAAAGACGGGTCCAAGATGTCGAAATCCAAAGGCAACGTCGTGGACCCCACGCAGATGTGCGCGCGCTACGGCGCAGACACGGTGCGCCTCTACATGCTTTTTGCTGCGCCGCCCGAGCGTGATTTGGAATGGAATGATGAAGGCATCGAGGGCGCGGCTAGATTTCTGAACAGGGTCTACCGCCTCATCACACGCCATGCGGACAACCTGCGGAATGTTAAACGGGCGCCGGGAGAGAATGGCGGCCGCCGCTGGAATTTGGCGGCGCTCACCCCTGCCGAACGCCGCCTGTTACGAAAAACACATCAGACGCTGCGCCACATCACCGAGGATATGGAAGATCGCTGGCACTTCAATACTGATGTCGCGATGACGATGGAGCTTGTCAACGGCCTGGGCGATCTGGAAGCGGCCGTGGGGTCTGGAGAAATCCGGCCGGAAGTTCATAAAGAGGCTCTGGAAAATCTGGTCCAGATGCTGGCTCTTTTTACGCCACACATCGCAGAGGAACTTTGGGCGGCGCTTGACCACTCTGAATCAATTGTGAGAGCGCCCTGGCCCGCGTATGATGCCGATCTGGCGGCGGAAGAGGAAATTGAATTGCCAGTGCAGGTGAACGGAAAGCTGCGCGGGCGCATCCGGGTTGCCCCTGGCCTGACTGAAGAAGAGGTGCGCAGCCAGGCTGAGCGGGATGGGAAAGTCGCGCCTTACCTTAATGGCAAGCAAGTGGTTAAAGTGATTGTCGTCCCCCAGAAGTTGGTGAGCTTCGTGGTAAAATAACCGATGGAACCCCCCGTCGTTGTCGTCGATTTTGGCTCTCAATATACACAGTTGATCGCGCGCCGCATCCGTGAAATGCATGTGGCTGCCGTCATTGTGCCTTGCGATAAGCCCTTCGAAAATCTGGAAAAAATGCGTCCACCTGCGGTGATCCTTTCTGGCGGACCTTCCTCAGTTTACGATCCTGAATCGCCAAAATCAGACCCACGAATTTTCAAGTTGGGCGCGCCGGTGCTTGGAATCTGCTACGGATTTCAGTGGATGGCGGCGTCTCTCGGCGGGGTGGTTGAGCCAGCTTCGCGGCGGGAGTACGGCTTTGCCGAGCTTGAGATCATCCCTCCTTCGGAATTGCTCGAAGGCCTGCCTTCGCCGCTTCGCGTCTGGAACAGCCACGGTGATCACGTCACGAAAGTGCCGCCGGGCTTCCGGGTAACCGGGAAAACCGAAAATGCGATCTCGGTCATGGAAAATTCCGAGGCCCGGATGTACGCGGTGGAGTTCCATCCCGAAGTCCGCCACACCTCGCAGGGTACGGATATCCTTCGCCGGTTCGTGACCGGAATCTCTGGCATCCGGCCAAACTGGTTTCCGTCGTCATTTATCGAGAATACGGTGCGCCGGATACGCGGGCAGGTGGGGACGGCCCGGGTAATTTGCGCTCTTTCCGGAGGCGTGGATTCGCTCGTGGCAGCGACCTTGGCGGGACGCGCGCTTGGCAAGCAGCTCACGTGTATCTTCGTGAACAACGGGCTTCTGCGCAAGAATGAATTTGAAACCGTCACCGCAGCCTTGCGCGGGCAGGCTCATCTCAATGTGATGGCCGTGGATCACTCCGCCCGCTTTCTCGCGCGGTTGCGCGGCGTCACCGATCCCGAACAAAAGCGGAAGATTATCGGTGGGGAATTCATCCGGGTGTTTGAAGAAGAGGCTCAGAGGCTCGGTGAAGCGCGGTTCCTCGTTCAAGGCACTCTCTATCCGGACGTGATTGAGTCTGTTTCCGTGAAGGGCCCGGCGGCAACCATTAAGAGCCACCATAACGTGGGTGGATTGCCACCTGATCTGCAATTCGAGCTCATCGAGCCTCTGCGGGAGCTTTTCAAGGATGAGGTTCGGGTAGTGGGAAGGGAATTAGGGCTTGAGGAGCAGTTAATCGGACGCCAGCCGTTTCCAGGGCCGGGGCTGGCGGTAAGAATTCTCGGCGAAATCACCGAAGAGCGCCTGCGCATGGTGCGGGAGGCGGATGATGTCGTTCAGGAGGAAATTCGCAAGGCGGGACTTTATCACCAACTATGGCAGTCCTTTGCCGTGCTGCTGCCGGTTTTTAGCGTGGGTGTGATGGGAGACGCGCGAAGCTACGGCTCCGCCATCGCCGTGCGCGCCGTGGAATCGGAAGATGGAATGACCGCGGACTGGGCGAAACTGCCGCCAGACGTTTTATCGCGCATTGCAACCAGGATTGTTAATGAGGTGAAGGGCGTCACCCGCGTGGTGTTGGACATCACGTCGAAACCACCCGGCACGATTGAATGGGAATAAAGACACCTAACCTCTTGCGAGCAACCACCGCTCGCTACGGTCGCCCTGTCTGAGCAGGAAGCTTACCGGCTCGCCAGTTTCTGAGCCATGTAAAGCAGAAGTTGCCGGTCTTTTTCCTCGATCCGGTCGAGGGTTCGGCGGACCTTTTCAAAGAACCGGACTTGCTTTTCCTGTTCTTCGTCCAGGACCATCTCTTCCGCTGATTGCCTGCTGGTCAGATTGGGAAGCGGCGGCGGATCGTCCCCCTCATAGAACAACTGATAGAGAGGAACCTCCAGCGCGGATGCCAGTCTTTCCAGAGTCTCGAGCGACGGCACGGTGTGCCCGTTCTCAACCCGGGAAATGTAGCAACGCAGCAGCCCGGTTCGCTTTTCAATGTCGCCTTGTGACAGGCTTTTATCTTCTCTGAGTTTGCGAAGTCTGCGTCCTATAACCATAATGTTGACATCATTTCATGTTGTATCAAGTTAGTCAACTAAAATTTCGATTAATGACTTTTACGACCATTCATTGCGGTATCGCCCCTACGCAGTTAGTTGGATTGCCTCTGCGCTAAGGTTAAATCCGCCGTTTTGGGCGTTCGAGCTGTTTGCAAGCCGCTGGTCTCTGGGGTGGCGGCACGGCCCGCACTCACGCAGGATCACCTTAACAGGGTACACTTGTGTACGTAACAAAAGTTCCTTGCATGACGTGGTGAGGATATGGCTTCGAAAACGTGCCCCCTCCACCCGATCCGCGAAGTTTGCCCTGAGCGGAGCCGAAGGGCGCTCCACCCTGTCCCCCAATTCGGGGGAGATGGGAGAAATTAAGTAGACAACAGCCATCTCCCGCGTGCGGCGCGCGATCAACCTTTTGAAGGTGTAACCGGCTGGATGGCCCTTTCGTCTCTTGTATCAGGGACGATGGCCTATGATAAGAGCATGGAGAGCAACCCCCAAGATCAGGAAGTTGAGTGGATCCGTCGCGCTCAAAATGGGGAGGAAGAGGCCTTTGGGCGGCTGATTGAGAAGTATCACCGGCGGGTTTTTTCGCTTGTTTTTCACTTGGTCCGGCAGCAGAACGAAGTGGAAGACCTGGCGCAGGAGATCTTTATAAAGATTTGCCGGGCTATCCGGAGTTACAATTTCCGCGCCTCTTTTGGCGCTTGGGTTTCGAGGATCACGGTAAACCATTGCTACGACTACCTGCGCCGCCAGCGAAGCTCGCGCCTGACTTATTACTGGCAGCTTCCGGAAGAACGGCGGCAGATGATGGAGGCCGGCCTTATTCCCCATCAGGCCGAGGGGCCGAGCCTTGAAGACGGCGTGGTGGCGAAGGATCTGGTCATGAAGCTGCTCGATCGCGCTCCGGCCGAAGACAGGATTGTGCTCGTAATGAAAGAGGTTGAGAATCTTTCGGTGGAAGAGATGGGCGAAATTTTAGACTGGACGGTCAGCAAGGTCAAAGTCCGCCTGCACCGCGCGCGAAAGCGGATGCTGGCGGATATGAAGCGATGGCGCTAGGGAGATCATTCCATGCGTTGTAAAGAAATCAAAAAGATAGCGTGGGAGAACGGTTCCGGGCAGCTTGCGGCGCCGGTCAGCCGGCATATCGAAGGCTGCGCTTCGTGCCGGTCTTATGTGGAAGATATGGCAAGGCTCCAAACGGGCTTGCGCGCGCTCGCGCGTGAGGAGGCGATCGAGCCTTCATGGGGTTTCACCGGCCGGATGCTTCGCCGGCTGAACGAAGAGAAAGCCCGCAAGTCCGCCCCGCCGGAGTTTCTTGAGAGCGCCGGCCGCCGTGTGATCCTGGCCACTCTGGTCTTAGTTTTCACATTGCTCATGGCGATGACCCTGCCGTCATCCGGTCCGGTGCGCCACGAAGTTACGGTGGATTCCTACTGGTCGCAGACGGAGACGGCTTCGGCTGCGGGTGTGAGCTACCCCGTGGATTGGGATGGCATCCCGCCGGTTCCGGTGGTGGTGGAAGTGAGACCGGCGGCGTACTACGGAAAGTAATGAGCCGATGTCGAGACGAGCATATCTATATTTCGTGATTACCTTCGTGATCGGCGTCATTCTGGGCGCCGTCGGAATGTATACCTTCGCCTGGAACATGGGACACTGGCGTCGCCATTTGAGTGAGCAAGCCGTCATTCACGATATGCAGAGGAGGCTTGACCTTTCACCGCAGCAGACCCAGGAGCTCCGGCCCATTCTGGACGAGGGCGGGAAACAGATTCACGACCTCCAGGTCCAGTTGCACCCTCAATATACGGCTCTGCACCGGCAGATCGAGGCGCACATCCGGCAGATTTTAAATCCTGATCAAGCGAAGAAGTTTGATGAAATTTTGCTACAGAAGCAAAGAGCGAGAGGCGAAGCTGTGAAGTGACGGTAACTCCGCGCGGCGCCGCTGCGTCTAAAGATATGTGAGCCGCGCAGTATCATCCGTTCGCAGAGGAAAAGGTTAAATCGAAATTTATGCCTGCACAACAGTACATTCAACAGCATAAGAAGCTGGTCGTCGTGGCGGTCATCATTATTGTGGCCATCTTTACCGTTGGCTTCATGGTACGGTCACGTTCCGGCGACGTTCAGTACTTCACGGCGAAGGTAACAAAAGGAAACATCACGGCAGTGGTGCAAGCGACGGGAACCATTAACTCCTTGACGACCATTCCGGTGGGGTCTGCCGTCTCCGGCATGGTGAAATACGTTTTTGCCGACTTCAACACCCACGTCGAGTCCGGTCAGGTTCTGGCGCAACTCGACCCCACCACGTTTGAGGCCTCGGTGATGCAGGCACAAGGCAACCTGGCCAACGCTCGAGCCAGTGTAACGAATTTGGTGGCGAGCGTCGCGGCCCAGCAGGCGGCCATTGAAAGCAACAAGGCCAACATGGTCCGCCTGAAGGCGGCGCTTGAGTATTCCCAGATTAATACCAAGCGGACGGTGGACCTCGCTGGGCAGGGCATTTTGACCGCAGACCAGAAGGACTTGGCTGTTTCCGGCCTGGATCAAGCACAGGCTCAGGTGCAGGCTCAAGAGGCAGCGATTAACCAATCCATCGCGCAACTGAACCAGACCAACGCGCAGGTGGAGGAAGCAAGGGCCCAGGTGGTAGGGATGCAGGGCGCCCTTGACCTTGCTAACAAAAACCTCCACGACACCACCATCTTCTCGCCTATCAACGGCGTTATTGTGGCGCGCAATATCGACGTGGGCCAAGCTGTTGCGGCGGCTTTTCAGGCGCCCAATCTCTTTACCATCGCGCAGGACTTGAAGCACATGCAGGTGGATACCTCGACTGATGAGTCCGATACTGGCAACGTCAAGATCGGCGCGGAAGCAAGCTTCCAGGTGGATGCGTTCCCCTCCCAGAGTTTTCGCGGACAGGTCAGCGCCATCCGATTGAACGCAACCACGGTGCAGAACGTGGTCACTTATGATACGGTCATCAACTTCGCCAACCCGGAAGAAAAACTGCTGCCGGGTGAAACCGCTTACGTTACGATTCCCACCGGCTTTGCGCGAAATTCATTGCGAATTCCGAACGCCGCGCTGCGCTTCAAGCCAGAGATGGCCCCGGTCGACATGCAAAAGCTCTATACGCGCTACCAAATTCCGGCTTCGGCCACGCGGGCTCATTTGGGTGGAAAGCAGATCGTTTGGGAACTGACGCCCAACCAGCAGTTGATGCCGGTTGCGGTTGAAGTTGGCATTACGGATTATACCAATACCCAGGTGCTGGGCGGCAACTTAAAGGAGGATGATTTGCTCGTGACGGGCGAACTCACCGGACAAGGACAGACCTTTACCCAGGGTCGGCCACGATTTGGAGGCCGCCGGTGATCATAAAAGATTAGAAATTGGAGATTTGAGAGCGAATCTACGGAACGAAGCCTAGCGACCCTTTAGAATCAACGTTTCTAATCTTTGTAGCGTAGAGTTTTGTTGTTAAAACTCTGCGGCTTTTCGTTGGGACCGCTAAAATGCCGCAGAGTTTCAAAAGCAAAACTCTGCGCTTGTATCTTGGTTTTCATCCTTGTTTTGGTTTTTTGAGCTGTACTTTTGGTTGCAAGAGACAGGCCGCTGCCTACAAGGCGGGTGCCCCCGAAGATTAGAAAATTAGAGAACCGCGGCCCAGAACACAGGGATCACCGAACAAAATTTACGGAACGAAGCCTATTGATGATTGAAAACAAAGGAAGATTAGAAAAACCTTAAGGTTTTATAAGGTTTGTAATGCTCGCGCCAGAGGGAGTTTTAGAGATGCCTGGAAACTTGTTGCAGTCTGAGGTAGAACTCGACAGCCGGACGTCCGTGGCGATTCCGGTCATTCAAATCGAAAACCTGCACAAGACCTATGACTTGGGCGAAATACAGGTTCATGCCCTGCGCGGCATCTCGCTCTCGATTTATCCAGGGGAATTCGTGGCGATCATGGGCGTTTCCGGCTCCGGCAAGTCGACACTGATGAACCTGATCGGCTGTCTCGACCGCCCGACTCGCGGCAGCTACCTGCTCGACGGACAGGACGTTTCCAAGCTCACCAAGGTTGATCTGGCGCACATCCGGAACCGCAAAATCGGGTTCGTCTTCCAGGGTTTTAACCTGTTGTCAAGGACCTCGGCGCTGGAAAATGTGGAGCTCCCCATGATCTATTGCGGCGTCACCCACGCCGACCGGCTGCGGCGCGCCCACGAAGCCCTGCTTGCCGTTGGACTCGAAGGGCGGGAAGGGCATCATCCGGCGCAGCTTTCCGGGGGCCAGCAACAGCGTGTGGCCATTGCCCGGTCCTTGGTGAATAATCCCTCGATGGTGGTGGCGGACGAGCCGACCGGGAACCTGGATAGCCGGACGAGCGTTGAGATCATGGAAATCTTCCAGCGGCTGAATAACGAACGCAATATGACTATCTTGCTGGTTACGCACGAGTCAGACATCGCCCGCTACGCCAAACGTGTGGTGATGTTCCGTGACGGAAAAATCCGGCGCGATTCCATGGTGGAAGACCGGCTGGACGCCGCGCGGGCGCTGGTGGATCTTCCGGCGGTGGACGACGAAGACGAAGAAAAGGAGGCGTGATGGATTTCAAAGCCATTTTTCGCGTCGCGCTGAAGGCGCTGGCGCGCAATAAGATGCGCACCATCCTGACCATGCTGGGCATCATCATCGGCGTGGGCGCCGTCATCTGCACGGTGGCCATCGGTGAAGGCGCCTCCCATCAGGTACAGGAGCAGCTTGCCAGCCTCGGCGACAATATGGTGATGGTATTCGCAGGCAGCGTCAACAGCCACGGCGTCCACATGGGCAGCAATGCCACCAAAACCCTTACGCCGGGGGACTCGCAGGCTATAACTCAGATTCCGTTCATTAAGTACGTTTCTCCCGGCGTGGGAGCTGGCGAACAAGTGGTGTACCAGGACCAGAATTGGTTCTCTGGGGTTAGCGGCGAGTCTCCCGCTTACTTCAAAATCCGCGAATGGCCGGTGATCGAAGGCAGCCCCTTCACGCAGCGCGACGTGCAATCGGCGGCTAATGTCTGTGTGTTAGGGGAGACCGTGGTGCAAAATCTGTTTGGGGAAGGCGAAAGCCCCGTCGGTAAGATCATTAACATTCACAGCCTCCCGTTCCGCGTGGTGGGGGTTCTCGCGCCCAAGGGACAATCCCCGTGGGGGCATGACGAAGATGATACGATCATTGCGCCCTATACGACGGTGCAAAAGAAGCTGGCGGGCATAAGCTGGGTACAGTCCATCCAGGCGTCGGCAACGTCGGCGCAGACGGTTGTGCCCGCCGAAGAGCAAATCGAATCGCTCTTGCGCCAGCGCCACCATCTCCGCCCGGACGAAGACGACGATTTTATTATTCGCAGCACGCTGGATATTGCCAACGCGCAGGCGCAATCCGCGCGCGTCCTGACGCTGCTTCTGGCGAGTGTCGCTTCTGTTTCCTTGCTCGTGGGCGGCATCGGCATTATGAACATCATGCTGGTGTCGGTTACGGAGCGCACGCGTGAAATCGGGATTCGCATGGCAGTGGGCGCCACGGAGAGCGACGTTCAGAACCAGTTCCTGAGCGAGGCTGTGGTGCTGAGTCTGCTCGGCGGGACGCTCGGCATCATCTTCGGTGTGTTCGGGTCGATGCTGGTCTCTGGCATGTTGCACTGGCCCACATTAATTCCGCCTTTGGCGATTGCCATTGCGGTCGTTTTCTCGGCCGCCGTTGGGGTCTTCTTTGGATATTATCCGGCCCGGAAGGCGGCTCGCTTAGACCCCATCGAGGCGCTGCGGTATGAATAGCGCGCGGGCCGCTTCAGTTCGGCTCCGTCCCGCAATCTTCCGGGACGATGAGCCAAGAGGAAGGTCAACTATGAAAAAGATATCAGGCTTACGGCGCCTCGCTAATATCGCCGTCCTGGCGGCTTTCCTGCTGCCCGTGCTTCTGCTCGCTGCCGCTCCGCTTGCCGCCGCGAATGGCCAGGAGGCGGGGGGCGCCCACGCGGGAGATTTCTTCATCATCTCTTCGGTCAACAAGAAAACTCACGAGCTTTTTTTGAAAGCCCCAACCGAGGTCACGGAATTAATGCAGGTTAGCGGCAAGACCGTGTTCCTCGACGCTCAAGGCAAGCATATATCGTTCAACGATCTCCGGGCTGGCAGCACGGTTTACGTCGTGGCCAATCGAAACTCTGGCGCCGAGCCTATCGCGCTCAGAGTCGAGGAAGGTCCTATGACCACCGCGATACTTCACCAGAAATACTTGAAGTAGAGACAGGCAAGGGACAAGAGTCGAGAGACAAGAAGCAACGGTCTCATTCTTGTCACTTGTCACGTACATCTCGTCTAATCAGCAAGGCTCCCGGATTTGTCCTTTGACTCTTGTCTCTTGTCCCTGCCTTTTCCTCCTACTACCTGTAGTATCTGCCTCTATTTAATATCCCTCCCGTTGTGGTTTTTATTTGCACAACCTGTTTATTCCGTGCTAGCCTGAGGGCAAAGTGTGACCGGAGGACTTTAGCATTGCTGAAATTGAAAGAACTCGAGCTCTTAGGCTTCAAATCCTTTGCCGACCGAACCCGCTTGGTTTGCGACGGGAGCACGGCAGGCGTCGTGGGGCCAAACGGGTGCGGCAAATCGAATCTGGCTGACGCGGTCAGTTGGGCGCTGGGTGAACAGAGCGCACGGCTGCTCCGCGGCGAGCGCATGTCTGATGTGATTTTCAACGGCACGGGAACCCGCCCGCCCACCGGCATGGCGGAAGTGAGCATGACGCTGGTCGAGTCCGATGGCCCCTCGGCGGCCTCCGAAGAGTTGGAGAAGGTGATGGGCGTTGGGGGGGACCGCGCAGCCCTGGAGAAAACAGAGACGTCTGGCGCCGTGGGTTCGCACAATGGGGCGTCTGTTCTGGCAAAGGACGCGCGGTGGCTGCGCCGTCCGGGCGATGAGATCAAGGTGACCCGGCGTCTCTTCCGCTCGGGTGAGAGCGAGTATCTTCTGAACGGCGGCGCTTGCCGCTTGCGCGACATTCAGGACCTTTTCATGGGCACCGGCCTCGGCCCTGAATCCTACGCCATTATCGAGCAGGGACGGATCGGGCAGATTCTGAGCTCAAAGCCCTCCGACCGGCGCGCCATTATTGAAGAAGCGGCCGGCGTCTCAAAGTTCAAGTCGCGCAAGCGGCTGGCCGAAGCCAAGCTTGAATCGTCGCGGCAAAACCTGGCGCGCATCAACGATATCCTCGAAGAGATTTCGAAGCAGGTGAACTCGCTGAAGAGGCAGGCGTCGAAGGCGGCGCGATATAAGGAACTGCATCAGGAGCTGCGGACGCGCCAGCATCTTGTGTTCACGTCGCGCCTTCTGGCGCTGGAGGCGGAGTGCGCCCGGCTGCTGGCGGATTTCGCCGCCGTTCAGACGGCGTGCACGGAGGCGGCCAGCCAGCTTGAGGCGCTCGAGAGCGAGCGCGGCGGCGCGGCCGCGCGTTATGAGCAACTGGAAGAAGAATTGAAGCAAATGCGCGAGGCGCTCGCCGGGAGCGAGCTTGAAAGCGAACGGATACGCTCGCGCGTGGAGAAGGCGCGCCAGCAGGTTGCGGCCCTCGAAACGCGCGCCGTGGAGGCGGCGGAAGAGCGTTCGCGTCTCGATCAGCAGGCGCAGGCGCTAGACCGGGAAGTGAGCGAGCGCGAGCGGCGCTCGGCCGGGGTGCAGGCCGAATGGTCCGGGGCGCAGCAGGTTGCCTCGCAGCTTTCGAATCAGAGAAGCGAGCTGGCTCGGGCGCTGGATTCGGCGGAGGCGCGGGTGGAATCGCAGCGCAGCGAAATGCTGATCTCGGTCAGCCGCGCTTCGGAAATCCGCAATGAGGCGGTGAAGGCGGAGGAAATGCGCCTTTCCAACGCCCGCGAGCTGGCGCGCGTCGAAGCGGAGCGCGCCGTGGCCGGCGAGGAGTATGGGCGGCTCGCAGCCGAGATAGAAGCCATACGGGCGGCGCATCTCCAGAGCGAAACGGCGCTCGGCCAGATTACGGCGTCGGTGGCCGAGGTTCAGGGAACCCTCGACGCGGTGCGGAAGGACGAATCGGCGCTGGGCGCCGGGGTGGCGAGCCTCGGGCGCGAACTTTCGCAGGCTTCGGCCCGCAGGCAGGCGCTCGAAGAGTCTCTCGCCCGCCACGCCTACTCAACGGATAGCGTGCGCCGCCTTCTTTCAGCTTCCGCGGAGGGCTTCCGGCCGCTGGGCGTACTGGCGGATTTCCTGGAAGTGGACGCTGGCTATGAGGAAGTAGTGGAGGAGTTTCTGAAGCGGGAGCTCGATTGCATTGTGGTCGAGCAGCAGGCGGAAGCCCAGCAAGGGATCCGGCTTCTTGAAGGCGAGGGAAGCGGGCGCTCCACCTTCTTCGTCCGGAGCCTCCCGCTCCATGATATCGCGCCCAATTTTGCGGCGCCGGCCGAGGTGAAAAACCAGTCAGGGGTGGTGGCTGCGCTCAGCGAGATTGTGCGCTTCGAGCCGCGGCTTGGCTTGAATGGCTCGCTCGCGTTTCCGGCGCTGGCATTCTCCTTTATTGCCGAGGATTCCGCCGCCGCCGCGCGCCTCGCGGCGGAGTTTCCATCCTGCCATTTCCTCACACCGCAAGGCGAGCACTATCACCACCGCTGCGTGTCGGGCGGCAAAGTGTCGAGCGCCGGGCCGCTGGCTTTGCGGCGCGACTTCCGCGATTTGGACCGGCGCGTAGTGGACCTGCAGGCTGCCTTGGCGGACGCCGAGAAGCGTTGGGCGGAGGTGAAAGAACGCTTGGCCTGCCATGAGGGTGAACTGCGGCGCCTGAGCGCCGAGCAGTTGACGGCGGAAAAGCAATCGATGCTCTCAAACGAGAAGCTCCGCCAGGCGGTGGAGTCCGCCGGGCGGGCGCGGGAACGGACCGCCCTGCACGACCGTGAAGCCGGCCGGCTGGCGGCGGAGCATGAAAGCGCCGAACGGCGCCGCGAAGCTTTGCAGGCGGAGCTTGGGCAGGCGAAGCTCAACCAGGAGCGGAAAGAAAAAGCAATCGCGGAGGCAACGGAATCGGCGCGACAATTGAGATCGGATTTCAGCCAGATCAGTGGTTTACTGACCGAAGCGCAGGTGAAATCGAGCGCCCTGGAAGAGCGTTGGAGAGCCGCCGAAGCGGACCGCTCCCGCGTGGCGCTGGAAGCGGAGCAGGCGTGGGAGCGGCTCCATCGCCTGGCCGCGCAGGCGGACGCCTGGACCGAAGAGCGGCGCCGCCTCGCGGTGGAAACGGAGAGCGCCGAAGCGGCGCTTGAGCAGGCCGCGACCGCGCAGCAGTCCTTGCGCGAGCAGATGGGGCGGCGCCAGGAAGAGTCGCAGACGGCCCGCATCCACCGTGATGAACTCAGCCCGCAGGTCGACGCCATGCGGGCGCTGCTTGAAGAACAAAGGCAGAAGCGTTCTGAAGTGGAGGTGGCGCAGGCCCGCGCCGAGTCGGACCTTGGCCACCACACGCAGCAGTGCCGCGAGGAACTGGGCGCTGAACCTGACGCGTTGCGCGCCGGGGCCGCTGAGCCGCTCGAAGGCGAGCCGCTGCGCGTCGCGGAGGAACAAGTGCGTGAGCTCAAGGCGAAGCTTGAGCGCCTTGGGCCGGTGAACATGATGGCGCTCGAAGAACTGGAGGAAGCCGAAGAGCGCCTCAGCTTCCTCGACACCCAGCGCCAGGACCTGCTGGCTTCGATTAACGACACCGCCGAGACAATCCGCGAAATCGACGGCGCTTCGCGGCGCAAGTTCACGGACGCTTTCCGCGCCATCAACGTCTTTTTCGCCGAGTCGTTCCGCGCGCTCTTTGGCGGAGGCGTGGGCGAGATGCGCTTCAGCGACGAGGCGGACCCGGAAAGCGGGATCGACCTGGTCGCACAGCCTCCCGGTAAGCGGTTGCAAAATGTGCTCCTGCTCTCCGGCGGCGAGAAGGCGCTTACGGCGCTCGCCCTGCTCATCGGCGTGTTTCGCTTTACCCCCAGCCCCTTCTGCATCCTCGACGAAGTCGACGCGCCGCTGGATGAGGCCAACGTGGTCCGGCTTGCGCGCATGATTGAGAGCATGAGCGAGCAGACCCAGTTCATTCTGATTACGCACAACAAACGGACGATGGAGACGTGCCGCATGTTGTATGGCGTTACCATGGAAGAGGCCGGCGTCTCGAAGCTCGTCTCGGTGCGGTTTGAAGCGAAAGAGCGCGAGCCGGTTGCTGTTTCCGCGTGAAAAGAGCAGAGACAAGGGGCGGGAGACAAGCAGCGGGACAGGCATTGTAGCGCAGCGTTCGCATTCTAACCCTGCGGCTTTTGGAAGTCGGCGCGGAACTGCCCCAGGGTTGAAAGACGAACCCTTCGCTACAGCTCGCCCCTTGACCCTTGTCCCTTCATTCAATATGTCGCGTTTGTCTTGCGGCCCTTGTCTTCGCCGCGCAGCCAGATATAAACCGGAGCGCCGGGGGAAGGCGGCGGCCAAGGCAGTTCGATTTTGAGGGTCTGCTCTCCGGCGCTTCCGGGCGCCGGGGTGGGGATTCCCTCAACTGGATAGCCTGCGGCGGCGCTCCATCCGGTCTTTTCGATCATCTGCAAGTCCTGTCCCGTTAGGGCGCCCGAATAGAGAGAGCCACCGAGAGCTTCGCCACTCAGGGAAAACCTGTCAATCTGAGGCAGGCGGATCACCCGCCCAAGCGAGGCCGGATCGGAGGCGCCCGCGTCCGGAGTAATCACGTCCGCCGTCAGATCACACCCGGATTGCCCCACAGCGCCCGGAACGAGTGAGAGAAAAAGGGTTCCATTGCCTGTATAATCAAGCTCGGCCGAGCCATCTTGCCCCATCGGGCCGCCCGGCTTGAGGTCAAGGGTTTGCTTCGCGTCGCCGGCGTTCGCGCAAGTGACTTCGAGCGATGGCGCCGCGCTGACGTTTTCAGTGTGAAGCGCAAAACTTACGGCCATACCGGCTGGAATTTCACCCGGATGCAGCGCCACCCCGTCAGTTTTGCGAAATGATTCATTCACGCTCACGATTTTGGGGCGCGGTGGCGCTACCCGGACGAGATCAGGCGCGCCAACTGGCTCCTGAATACCTTCGATCTTCATGCTGGGGGAGAGAATCTGGCCTACGCTCAGCCCCGTGTGAAGCTTTACGATGACGCTCCGCTCGATCAAGTTTCCGCTGCCTTCAGGCGCCGGCGCAAGCTCCCACGAAGCGTCTTTGCCGGTGAGTTTTTCGATCCGCTCCAGGCCCGCTCCGCGCAGCACAATCACCTGGCTAGTCTCACCCAGATTGGCGGCGTAAGGCGTATTCAGAACCTTTGGATTTGGAGGATGCACAATCACAGGCACGGCCTGTGTTTTTCCGTTCGTTTGGGTCAGCAGGATGCGATGCTTTCCGGGCGCCAGGGTGTTGGTGGCCACCTTAACTTCCATTTGCAATTGCTCGCCCGATCCGGGTCCAGCGGGCAGCGTAAAGTCGAGGGCTTGAGATTTCAATTGAGATTCATCCGCCTCCATCGCAGCTTGGCTGACAAACTCGAAATCGGCGCCGATAAGGTCAAGGGTTACGAACCCGTTATCCGCGCGCAGTTCGTCTGCGGAAACCGGCGTAAGCTTGACCCCTGAAAAATCGCTGTAGGGGCGCACGCGCAACGTCCCCTTCACTTTAAGCGGCTGCCAGTCCCACAGGGCCGCCAGTTGGTATTCCCCGGCTGAAAGCTTCGTGTGGCTTAAGTCGAGCGCCAGCGTGTCATCCTCAGCGCCCACTGTAATTTTTCCAGGGACCTCTGTGCTGTGCGCGCCGGAAATCAGCCGCCATTCGCGTGCGCGCGGCAGCAACCGGAGCTGCTCATTCGTGGCGCAGGTGATCTTCAGCGTGGACTTTGACTCCATCGGTAAAGTTTCCGTTTTGGAGAGGGAAGCGGCGGGCGCGTTTGCATCCGGAGCCTTCAGCATCCACAGGTAGGCAAGCCGCGTGCGCGGCACGGGCTTTTGGTCCTTGGAGCAGAACTCCATGCCGTTCGCGGACGTGGCCTGGCTGAAGGCGGAGCGGAAATCGGTGCCCGGAAACATCATCGTGCGCAGGTTCACGAAGAACGCGGCCCCGCCCGCGGCAAGGCCTACCGGCGTGCCGTAAAAGAGAGCCGCGACAGAGGCGGCAAGCCCCGCCGATTGCGCCACCACCGCCGAACGCGCGGAGGTCATGGGGTCATAGGTAGAAATCGACGGCATTACCGCCTGCAGCAGCATACTGGCTTGCTGGTCCGTCGGCGTGCCTGGCGTGAGCCGGGGTAAGGCCACTCCGTACTCGGCGGAAAATCCCCCGAGGGCGGCGTTCAGGTCCTCGCTTCCAGGCTTTGACTGATCGTATTGCGAAAGCGTTTCCACAAGCGCGTTCACTTCCGCCGTTTGCTCGGCGTAAGTGGCCAGTTCCGGAACCAATTCGGGATCGCTCTTTACCAGCCAATGCACCTTCTTTACGTTCAGCCCGCGCGGGCCAAAGACAATGCCCACCACTGAAGAGCGAAAAGGGATTGTCCACTCGGCAGAATCCTTGGCTGGCTGCGCGTCTAGCACCTGGATGCCCTTGTCCTTGGCTTCCGCCGCTGGAGCGAGAACGATAGCCACTCGCGCTTGGCTGCGAATCGGGCTGGGCACGAAGATTGGCTCGTACTTCAGCTTGTCTCCAGCGCGCACGATGTTCACGTCCTTTACCGGGAGCGCCTTGCCGCCTCCGGAAGGGAGAAGCAGAAGCTTGAAGGTGGCGATTGGAAGCGTTCCTCCAACGCATGGCTGCGGCACGTATGCCAAGGCCGGGAGCGGGATGGCCAGAGCAAAATAGAGGATGGCGATGATTCTTATCTGGCGTCTGTGAGGCGATCCGGTTTGCATGGTTCTATGGTACAAAAACTTCAGGCGTTTTTCAGATTAGATTCAGGGGCCACCGCCCGCCAGGAAGGTTCCAAGCATCACGGCGGCCCTGACCGCGCCGTATTGGTGTATTCTTTGGAGACCAAACCTCGCGGGAGAAATAACGATGCCCAAAAACTTTAAAGACCTTACGGAGCGGGAAATACTAGCTCTGGCGGTAACGCTCGAAGAGGAAGACGCCAGGATTTTTGGCGACTTCGCCGAGGGTCTGCGCGAAACGTATCCCGCCTCAGCAAAAATGTTTGATGAGATGCGTCTCGAGGAGGTTGGCCACCGCGATAGGCTGATTGAGCTCTACCGGCAGCGGTTTGGAGAGCATATTCCTCTCATCCGGCCCCAGGACGTGAAGGGCTTCGTCACCCGCACGCCCGTCTGGCTGGTGCGCCCGCTCGGGCTCGACGCGGTAAGGAAGCACGCCGCACTCATGGAAATGGAGACCCGCAGGTTTTACGAACGCTCCATCGAGCGCGTCACCGACGCCTCCATCCGCAAGCTGCTGGGCGACTTGGCCGAAGCCGAACGCGAGCATTACGCTATGGCCGAAACGCTCGAGGAAAAACACCTCACGCCCGATACACGCAACGAAGAGGATCTGGCGCGCCACCGCCAGTTTGTGCTGCAGATTGTGCAACCGGGGCTGCAGGGTCTTATGGATGGCTCGGTCTCAACGCTCGCGCCTATTTTCGCCGCCGCCTTTGCCACCCACCATAGCCGCGACGCGTTCCTGGTAGGACTCGCGGCGTCGATTGGCGCGGGCATCTCCATGGGCTTCGCCGAGGCAGTCTCGGACGATGGCTCTCTCACCGGCCGCGGTTATCCGTGGGTGCGGGGAGCGATCTGCGGACTCATGACGACCGCCGGAGGCATTGGACATACGCTCCCTTTTCTTATCCCCAACTTCCACCTGGCTTTTACCATAGCCGTGGCCGTCGTGGCGTGCGAGCTCGTCATCATCAGCTACATCCGCAACCGCTTTATGGATACGCCCTTCCTCTCCGCCGCTTTCCAGGTGGTCGTTGGCGGCGTGCTCGTGTTCATTGCTGGGGTACTGATCGGCAGCTCGTAAAATCAGGCTGGGCGCGCTCTGTCAGGCAGGTTCCTGGTAGAGGCCAATCACGTTTCCTGCCGGGTCGCGGAACCTTGCAGTGATTTCGGGCGCGTCCGCGCCGATCGGCTGTGCCTGCGAAGATAAAGATGATATCGAGGCTCACAGTCTTTCTGCTTTCGAATGCAGGAAAATCCTGCCGGACGCGAACGAAGAGAAATTTGGTGGGCTGACCAAGGCTCGCATACTCTAACGGGATGTTCTAATGCGCCTTTCGCGTGTTTTCCCCAAACATATCCGGGCGCTGTTTTTCATAGTCTTTCTTCTTGATTTGCCGCAAGTCTTCGGCGCCCGCAATAACCCGGCGGCGAGCCAAGGTCAACCGCCTCAGTATTACAACACCGCTCCTGGCGTCCGCTACGTTGGCTCAAAAGTGTGCGCGAGCTGCCACGCCGGCATCTACCGCGAGTACCGCAAAACAGCGATGGGCCGCTCGATGGCGCTTCCAGATGACCCTTCGGAATTGGAAATCCCCGCGGCTCCGGTCACCGTATACGAGGGCAAGTTTCACCGCTATTACCAAATTTGGCGCAAGGGTCCGGTTTTGCTGCAAAGCGAGTATGAAATCGCTCCGGATGGTCATGACATCTTCCGGGATACTCAGGATATTGCTTATCTCGTGGGAGCTGGAGAGAACGGCGTCAGTTACTTTGTACGGAAAGGAAACTATCTGTTTGAGGCGCCGCTCTCCTACTATGCGCAACTGCGTTCCTGGGCGCTCTCGCCGGGCTACGACCTTGGGGACTACGGATTTCACCGACCGGTTCTCGCTGGCTGCGCCGTTTGCCACAGCGGGCGCGCACATCCGGCGCCCAACCGCCCGGGTTTATACGGAGACCCTACTTTCAGCGAATTGAGTATTGGATGTGAAAATTGCCACGGACCGGGCCAATTGCACGTTGAAGAGCGGATGACGTGCGCTCCTCTGAAGGGCGCTGTGGACCGGTCGATTGTGAATCCCGCGAATCTGTCCGGATGGCTCGCCGACAATGTTTGCATGATGTGCCACCAATTGGGTGACGCGCGTATTCTTCAGCCGGGGAAAACGTATCTTGATTTCCGGCCCGGTTTACCTCTTGACCGGACCGTGGCCATTTTCTCCGTTCCTTTCACGCCGGCTTCTCCTCCTCAAACTCCGCTGCTCCAGCACGAGGCGCTGATGAGGCTCAGCAAGTGCTACCGCGAAAGTGGGGGTAAACTGAAATGTATCACCTGCCACGACCCCCATTACGAACCGTCAAAAGCGGAAGCTGCGGGTTATTACCGGAAAAAATGCCTCACCTGCCACACAGAAAAAAGCTGTTCGCTGCCGCTGGCCCAGCAGGAGCGGACATCGCCACCCGGCAATTGCATCTCGTGCCACATGCCGCGGCAAACGTTGCAGCGCATCTCCCATTCGGCGCTCACCAACCATCGCATCGTCGCTTACGCCGGGGAGCCGTTCCCACAGGTGGCTTTTCAGCAGACCACGCCCTCGCTGCCGGATCTCGCGCACATCGATGCGGCTCCAGGGCCGGCAAAGAATACAATTCCTGTCCTTGTATTGCTTCAGGCTTATGGCGAGCTGATGGGAGATCACCCGGAGTATAAGCCCCGGTACGAAAAAATGCTCGATGAGGCCTATGCGGAGCAGCCGGGCAATCCTCTTGTGCTAGCGGCCATCGCGCGCCGTGACGCCAGCAACGGGACTCAGCAAGGATTGGCTTCAGCGCGGCGGCTTCTGAAACAGATCATTGCCTCCGGTTCCGCGAGCGCCTCGGACTATGAGTTATACGGATACCTCGTTGCGCTTTCCGGCGACCGCGCAACAGCCATCGATATCTTAACGCGGGGAATCACGCTGAACCCCTATTCAACTGGCTTGTACAAGCGGCTTGCTTTAACCTACGCGCATTTCCATGATTACGAGGATGCTCTTGGCGTCATGAAACAGGAGCTGCGGATGTTTCCAGAGGATTCGTACATGCGCGACATTGTGCATCGCGTCGAAACCCAGCGCGCTACGCGATAGCGCGGCCGCCCTCCTTCGCTGCCACCGCCGGAACCCCTCCTGAAAACCTGAAAAACACACAACAAATATCGCTTGACAACACGGGGCTACATCAATTACTGTTTCGTGGTGATTATTGAATCGGTTCAAGTTTGTTATGTTTTTGGAGTTGCGCCGAAAATCATGTGAATAAAAGCCGGCTGCCGACATTCGGAGCGCCCCAAACGTGGCGGAAGGTAAGCGCCAGCGCGGCAAGCCAGGGGTGGTAAGCATGACACTGAATATTGCCAGGATTTGGGGACGCGCGCCGTCGCTAGCGCTCGTCGTGGCTTTTCTTTTTGCCGCCCGGTCTGCGGCGTATACGGCGCAGCCCCAGGCTCCTCCAGGCAGTATTGAGGCGATTGAAGCGCAAGGTCTCAAGCTCGTGCAGCAGGACCGGGTGCAAGAAGCCGTCAAGACTTTCGAGCGAGGGGTTCTGCTCGATCCCAAGAATCCAACTCTTCTAAACGCACTGGGCGCAAGTCTCAGCCTGCTTGGGGAAGAAGAAAAAGCTCAACCCTGTTTCCGAAAGGCGCTCGGCGCTGATCCGGCTTTCCTGCCCGCGCGCAAAAACCTGGCGATTTCCTATTTCAAATCGGGGAGCTACGGCCTAGCGGCGGTAGAGTTCAAAAAGCTGGCGGCAAGTCCGGCCACGAAACCGCTGGCGGACTTGTTTTTAGGTTTAATTGCGGAAAGGACCAAGCAATACCAGAAAGCGGTAGAGTTGCTGGGCGCCGCAGGCGCTGTGGCGCTTCAGGAGCCGGAGGGCATCCTGGCGCTGGCGCAATCGTTTTATGGGCTCGAACAGCCGCGGCAAGCGTTCGCCGCTCTCGAAAAGCTTCCCGAGACCTCCGCTGTGCCAGCAATGGACCGCTTTCATGCGGGCCTCCTCGATTGCGAGCTTGGGCAGTACCAGGAGGCCGCAAAGCAATTCGCCTGGGCGAAACAGGCAAGCCCCCGTCCGGTTGGAATTGAATATTACCAGGCGCTTGCATTGGCGAAACTGAATGACTTTCCTGGCGCCCGGCAAGCTCTCGATGAGCTTACAACTGAAGATCCGCGCGTGACCTTCCTCAATGATCTGACCGCATTTGCAAAAAGCTCGGGAAACTACGAGGTGGCGCTCCAGGCCATCCGGTATGCGAGCGAAATCGATCCCGGGAGGGAGCAAAACTATCTGGACTTCAGCACGATGTGCATGGATTCCGAAAGTTACGTCGTGGCCCTTCAGATTGTGAACGCTGGGCTTTCCCACATAGGCCCATCCTACCGCCTGCTCGTGCAGAAGGGCGCGCTGCTCGACAAGCTGACGTCAGAAGAAAAGGCCCAGGCAGCCTTTCGCGCCGCCATGAGCATTCAAAAAGAGAACAGCCTTGCCGTTCTCGGCTTAGCCATTACCCAGGAGCATGCCCGCGAGTTCAGCCGTGCGGCCGGGACGCTTGAGGCGGGCATCCGGCAATTTCCCACTAACGCGCGAATGCGCTATTTCCAAGGCGTTGCGTTTGCCAGGATGGCGGAAACGCACGGTATGAATCCCCGCTTTCTGGCGCAGGCGAAACTCGCGCTTGATCAGGCAATCCGGCTCAATCCATCCTTTGGCGATCCCTACTGTGAGCTGGCAAAAATTTCTTCCCCTGGCGATCCTTCGGGGGCAATCAGACTGTTTCAGGATTGCCTATCCCGCAAACCCCACGACTATCTTGCCGAATACCAGCTCGGAAGGCTCTACCTGCAAGCCAGAAATAGCGCGAAAAGCAAAAGACTCTTTGATTTAGCCGCCAGAGACAGGCAAGCGGGAAAACAGGCTGAAGAGCAACAACCTCACGTGGACGCTGCCGGTTCGGCTTTGGGCAGCCTCAACGCGTCACTTCGGAAGGAGCTTCCATGAATCGCATACGGCACATCTTGAAAAGGCCTTGTCACAGGACCGTTCTGCTTGCAGGATGTCTGTTTCTGGCCGCCGGCGCGGCTTACGGCCAATTCACAAGCGGGTTTACCGGGACCGTGTCGGACCCGAGCAGCCGGGTGATACCGAACGCAAAGGTCATGGTGACTAACCAGGCTACGAACGTGGCGCGTCAAACGGTGAGCACCGATACGGGCGCGTTCAGAGTTTCTTCGCTACCGCAAGGCATTTACCGGATTGAAGTGACGGCTCCGGGCTTCAAGCCCTGGGTGCAAACCGAGGTCCGCCTGAACGCTTCTGAGGTCGTGACGGTCTATCCCGTCTTGCCGCTGGCGCAACAGACGACGGTAGTCGAGGTTAAATCGGCTCTGGCGGCGGTCGAGATCGATAAAGCCGATACTTCCCGGCAGCTCGGCCAAACAACCATTCAGGACGCGCCGCTGCTCGGCCGGAACGTTTATACCAGCATGATTGAACTCGCGCCGGGGGTGACCGGATCGGGTTTGCCGAGCGGTGGCGCGACGGGATCGGGGTCCAACAACAATGATAGCTTCGAGCAAGAGCCGGCATACCAGATCAACGCATCCGGCCAGCGGCAAGAGGACAATGAATATAGCGTCGACGGGTCGAGTGTGGACTCAGCCTCGCGCGGCGGCGTGGTCAACTTGACTCCCGAACCCGATTTTGTGCAGTCAATGCAAGTTTCCGGGGTCACCTTCTCCGCTTCCAAAGGCCAGACCAGCGGCGCTTTTATTCAGTTGTTCACCAAGCCCGGCACAAATCAGGTTCACGGAAGTCTTTCTGAGTTCCATACGGATAACGACCTGAGCAGCCGCACGATTTTCCAGCAGTCCGTGCCCGCGTTCACCCGCAATGAGTTTGGCGGAAGTCTGGGCGGACCCATTATCAAGAACCGCCTTTTCGCTTTTGGCGGGCTATTCTTCCTACGCTCCGATAACGTACAGAGCGGCCTCGCTACGGTTGAGACGCCGCAGTTTGCCCAGTTTGTCGAGAACACATTCCCCAACAACATTTCGTCGGTGTTCTTCAAGGACGCCCCTCCTGGAGCCGCTCCGACGCAAAACATCCTGACGGTAGGCCAACTCGAGCAGCTCACGCCGGGCTCCTACCCTGCGCCCATGTTCCCAGCAAATCTGCCCGCTGTGGGCACGGTCGCGGTCAATCTGGCGATTCCGCACAACGCATACCAGTGGCACGCGCGGGTAGACTATAATTTCAATCAGTATAAAGATAGATTGTTTTTCGATTGGTTCCGGACTTGGGATGACACGGATCAATACGATCCGCGCCCGATCTACCGGGTGACGCTTCCGAACGGGGGAATCTACGGCAAGGCCGATTGGACTCACACCTTTTCTCCCACCATCCTAAACGACGTCTCCTTTACTGGCAACCGGGCCGCGGGAAGCAACCCTGGCACGCAGAACTACAAGCAGCTTCCAGATGTAAACATTACCGGCGTCTCGGGCTTTAATCAGTGGGGCGCCGCCGGATGGGTGCACGACAATTACAACTGGCATGACATGCTGACCTGGACGCACGGCAGCCATACGATCGAAACCGGGATCGACGTCGACCGCCACCACGACGACGACAACTTCAACGCGCCCCTCTTGCGCCCCACGTTTGGTTTCTCCAATTTGATGGATTTTGCTCAGGACCGCCCCTTCTCACAATCGGGGCCTGCGGTCACGGTGGCCACCAAGGCTCTGGCCAGTGACCTTTATCAGGTGATCCGCACGTTCGAAACCGGCGCTTACGTTCAAGATGATTGGAAAGTAACGCCCCATTTCACTCTCAACCTTGGCCTGCGCTACACCTACTTCGGGCACCTCGGAGCGCAGCACAATACAACCACTCCTTTTCCGCTTTTCACGCCAGGCGCAGGCAGCGATTTTGCAGCGCAGGTTGCCGATGGGACAATGTCCGTGCGCGGCGGCAAGGCTTCTTACATGACCAATAACGCGCTGTCAGGATGGGGACCCAGAGCCGGCTTTGGCTGGGACATTTTTGGCAACGGAAAAACCTCGCTTCGCGGCGGCTACGGCGTATACTACAACACCATCGCGGATGGCTCGTTCTCGTTCGCGGTGAGGAACCCGCCTCCCACGTGGGCGTCCCCGTCCTTTAATATCTTTGAAAACCAGGTCTTCAGTTATGGCCTGGGAAACTCAACCGGACAAATCTGGCCGCTGCCTCCCGGCCTCAGTTTTTCTCTGAACCCTGCGGGAGGCTTGGCGGGGATTCCGGTTGAGTCTTACGGAGTAAGCCCCGTATTAGATCCTCCGCTTACCCAGGTCTGGATGTTGAGCCTTCAGCATGAACTCGGGAACGGCCTGATGGTGGAAGCCGACTATAACGCGTCTCACAGTAGCAGGCTGTTTGTCCAAACGGATGTCAACCGCTTTCCAGGAGATCTCGTTGCCAATGGTGGTACTCTCACCCGGTTGAATCCCAACTTTGGGCCGATCATCTTCGGCCGCACGATTGGCGTTGCTGACGGAGAATACGGCAGTCTAATGGCGCGCAAGGATTTTACGCGCTCATGGTCGCTCACGGGAATTTTCAGCTATGGAAAGTCCACCGACGATCTGAGCAGCGACGACAATGGCACCGGCAGCAGCGAGTCGGTAATCGATTCATTAAATGTCAACGGCCAGCACGGACTTTCGGATTTCGATGTGGCCAAGCGGTTCACGGTCGATAGTGTGGTGTTGATTCCGGTTCCCTGGAAATCGGGTCTGCTGAACAGAGCCTTGGGCGGCTGGCGAATGTCGAACATTGTGGTTCTTCAGAGTGGACTGCCGTACACAGTGTATACAAGCGCTTCATACCCTACAGGGGACTTTAATGCTGACGGATATAACTACGACACTCCAGATGCTCCGTCGTTTGGCAACAACATTTCGACCAACCGGAGCGATTTCATCAAGGGTGTCTTCCCTGCTTCAGCTTTTACTTCGCCGGCGCCGGGGACGGAGGGTAACCTGGGGAGGAATACGTTTATCGGACCTGGCTTGGCCAACGTCAATACCGAACTCGCGAAAGGCTTCAAAATCCCCTGGTTCACGCGTGAAGGAGCGACGTTTGAGATCCGGGCTGACTTTTTCAATCTGTTCAACCGGGTTAATCTCACCCAACCCGTGAGCGACTTATCGAGCTCACTGTTTGGCCAGTCAACCAGTCAGAACCTTCCCCGCGCCACTCAGGTGGGTATTCACATTGATTTCTGAGGCGGGGCAGCGCATTGTGGCGCTGAACGCGTGATCTGATGCTCTTCAACCCCTCCGGGGTTGCGGTTGTAGCGGCGGCCTCTGGCCGCCGGTTTTCACACAGACTCT
>JBOGJY010000504.1:0-5563 GCA_050745325.1 Terriglobia bacterium | reverse complement strand
ATTTCCCAATGACGGTGCGGGTGGCGATATACCCGTCATAGATATAAACCGCCGCCTTGGTTTGGTTCACTCCGCTGCCGCGCACGCCCCGGAAGAAGAGCATGACGCACGCGCCAATCACCAGCCCAGCCACCGTGGGAACGGCCAGAAGCCGCCAGGGAGAGGAGGTGAGGGAAGAGCCGAATAACCAAAGATGCGTCCAATCGATGGCGATTCGAAAACAGACCACCAGCAGGCCGGAGCCCAGCCCAATCAAGACCGAAAGGAGCAAAAAGAGGTTGCCTTCGCGGAGGGCGAGGCCACGCACGACCAGGGCCAAGGTCCGGTGAAGAGATTCTGCGGTGGTCTCAAAGGACGCCCACTTGGGCAATTTATCGCTCGCAGAGCCGCCCGTGGCGGGGGGCTTTTGGCCGGGTGGGGATGGCGGGAGCGGCGTTTCCACTAGTTCGCGCCTCCCCTGTTCTTCTGCCCGATCAGCAGCAACGCCCGATCTATACCACTGGGGCCGCTTGGCGAACTACACTCACTGGCCGCCGCTTGCTCGATTTGAAAAACCAGGCTCATGGCGGAATCCAGCAGGTCGGGATTGTTCCGCAACAAACTTTCCCGCATTTGCGGCTTCATCCTGGCCGCGGCGGCGGACAAATTTTGCAAGTTGGTCTGCGGGCTCGCAGCGTTAAGATTCTGGCCCTGGCTCTTTGCGCACGCTCCAAGCCGGGCAAGCGCGTGCTCAAAGTCAAAAACGGCGCGGCGGCGGCGGGTTTCGGCCGGAACCCGCCGGTCGAAAGGGTCGGTCTCCAACACATCATCTGTGGTTGCCAGAAGCCGCGCTGACCCGGCATCGCTGGGGTTTTCCGCCAGCGCATCCGAGAGGTAGCTCCGCGCCGCGCGGTAATCCCCCATCAGGAAGGCGGCTTTTCCCGCCCCTGCCCACGCGGCGGGCTGACGGCGGTTGCGGCGGAGCGAGCGGAGATATTCTTTGAGCGCGGAATCGTAATCCTGCGCTTTCAGAAACAGTCCCGCAACCTGCGTCAACAACCGGGCGTCATCCGGAGTTTCGCTCGATAGCGCCATCAGCTCCGCCAGCGCCTCGGTGCGATGGCCATGATCAATCAGATACTCACAGAGATCCTGGCGCAGATCGCGCCGTTCGGTATGGGCGTCGCCCGGCCACACACCGTCAATCGCATTGTGGTAGTAGTTGATGACCTGCGAAACGTCGGCTTGGCGGATGGCGAGGCGCGCCAGCTCAAGGTTGACCGGACCGTTGGCGGGGTCGCTTTCCCACAGCCGGATCAGATAGGCGCGGGCTTCCTCCTCATGGCCGGAAGCCACCAGTGACTGCGCGAGGTGAAGCTGATAATCCGGGTTCTGGCCGGAGTGAAACAGCGCGGTGCGGAAATCGGGGATCGCATCCGCCGGGTTCCCCTGGCTCAGCTTCTGTTCGCCCCGAGTGTACCATTGCCGCGCCAGCGCACGCTCCCGCGCGTGGTACTGTTTTACTAAGACGCCGGTCACGCCGAACAGAACCGCAAGCATTCCAAAGCAGAGCAGGAGCAGAGTCTCGCGCCGCAAGCTGAACCCGAGAGGGTTCGCGCACATTGGGCAATCCGTGGTGCCACGGGGTATCAGTTGCCCGCATTTTTCACACAGTTTATCCCCTTGCATTTTGGTCCTGATCCATATTGTAGACGAAGCGGTTTGCTTTGGCGGGGCGCTCTTCTTGAGGATTACATATTATAGTGACAACATTCGCTGGCGCCGCGCTCGGAGCCTGCCCTGACGCAGGAAGGGAGCGCCGGAATTCCGGCGCCCAGAGGCCGCCGCTACAATAATGGGCGCCACTATAATATGTAATCCTCAAGCGCATGACCCAGGCTGCGGACTTTTCAAAAATCAGCAGAGCGCGACGGCCCGGACCGGAGACGCGGACCCATCGCGGATCTTAAGAGGCAAGGCGAGAAACAGGAAAAAGTCCGGGAGCTGATCGAGGCGGCAAAGGTTCTCAATAATTAACACCTGTTTTTCGAGAACAACGGGATGAATGGGGGAGCCGCGGAGCGCCTCGGGCGAATCGGGGGAGAGCGTATCCACGCCAATCGCCGCGATGCGCTTTCCGAGCAGAGCATGGGCGGCGGCCATACTCACGGCGGGCCAGTCCGCCACGTAGGGCGTGAAGTGCGGACGCAGCGCCCAGCGCGCGTCCCAGCCAAAATTGAACAGCACGATGTCACCCTTTTCAATCGCGCCGTGACTGGCCTCCCAAGCCGCAACAAATTCCGCGGATACAACTTGGCCCTCGTGGAATTCCCGGCAATCGATCCGGACGCCGCGCCCGATCAGGCGCTCCAAGGGCACGCGGTCGATGGTCACGTGCGCCTGGGGATTTGCCGGGCCGATGAAATGCGCGGGAGCGTCAACGTGCGTTCCGTTGTGCTCGTGCATTAACAGTTCGTACGAGAGGGATCGATCGCCGTACGCATAAGAGCTCCAGAGATTATGGAAAAACTTGGAGTGCGTGGGAAAATGCGGCATGTGTTCTTCGAGCGCCTGGCTGAGGTCAATCACTTTTGCTTCCTTAAGAGCTTCGCATAATGCCGCTACACTTTTCATTTTTTGTACTCTCCCCCGTAAGGATTCGCTGCAACGCTTATGTCACCGACGTTCGTTGATGAAGTTCCCTGTTTCCAGGGGCCGGGTTCAGAGCCCCGTCAGGGGCGGAAGCCCTGGGATCAATGGACTCCCACCCCGCCTTCGGCGCCCTTCTCCCGCGCGGGCGGGAGAGGGGAAGGGGGAGAGGGACACTTTGCTAACCCACGGCTCGCGCCATGGGCTACGTTCTGCCGCTCCTGCGGAGCTGGCTCCTGCAATGAACTTCGGTGACACGACTTTGGCCCACCGATGACTGCAACCGAACCATCAACTCAACCGCCCGGGCAGATACATACTCAGGAATCTTTGGGCCAGGATGAACCCGTCTTTGCGAGCCTGGGGAAATTCCGCGGCGGCGTTGCTGGGCGGCTCATCCCAAAATTGGTCTTCGTGTTCCACGGCGATGCCTCCGCTGAATTTCACCTGAAGCAAGGCGGTAATAAATTTGGGCCAGTCGATCCGGCCCTGCCCGGGGATGCGGTACCGCCACCAACCCTGGCCGTGGATGCCAACCTGCTGCAGGACAGGCTCGGTAATCTCAGTGTCTTTGGCGTGGACGGCCAGAATCCGGTCCCGGAAGTCCCAGGCGGCTTGATAGGGATCGATAAACTGGCGCACCAAATGGGAGGGGTCAAATTCAAGTCCGAGCAGCTTACTCGGGACCCGCGAGAACACTGCGCTCCAGGCGGCAGGCGTGGTGGCGAAGTTGGTCTCCGTGGGATAATTTTCCCAGCCCATGCCCATGCCGAGTTTCTCGCAAACGGGAATATATTTCTCGTTAACCACGTCAGCGAGAGCCTTCGCCTGATCTTCCATCGAGGCGCCGGGTATGCCGCCGCTGAACGTGCCGGTAAACTTGCATCCCAACTGATGGGAAAATTCGAGGCAGCGGATGAAATCCTCGTTCGCCGCGCGGCGCCGGCCCGGGTCGCTATCAATATGATTGGGCGCCATGCACTCAATGCTGATGATTCGCACGCCGGTTTGGCGCGAAGCGGAGCGGATGTTCGCAATCTCGGAGTCGGAAAGCCTAGGATTAAAGGATCTGTCCACCGTGACGACCGCGCCTTGGTATCCTGCCGAAGCGGCAAAGGCGAGCTTCTCCGGTGAGTAGCGAGTGATCATCGCAAGCTGAGGAAATCCCTTCTCATGAGCGGGGCTGTTTGCCGAACCGGATGCGCCGGCCTGTTCGGCCCGCCCGGCCGCTTCAGGCGCTCCTTCCGGTAGCCCCACCGACGCTCCCAGCGCCGATACGCTTCCGGCTACCAAAAATTCACGCCGCCCCAGTTTTAGATCGCTCATGATTCACCTCCGCGTTCGAGTAGAGTATTCGAGCCGGCTGACGCCCGCCCGATTCCGCATCGCTGCGAGTTGTAAAAATGGCAGACTCGGCGCCCGCAGTCAATAGCGTTATGCCACCGAAGTTCGTTGAGAGCCCCGTCAGGGGCGGAAGAATGTAGCCCAGGGCGGAAGCCCTGGGATCAAGGGGCCCTCACCCTGCCGTCGGCGCCCCTCTCCCGCGCGAGCGGGAGAGGGGAAAGGGGAGAGGGACACGTTGCAGCCCACGGCTCGCGCCGTGGGCTATATTCTGCCGCTCCTGCGGAGCTGGATTATTCAATCGACTTCGGTGACACGTCAATAGCGTTTCCTGATCCCGGTTGAATTCTGCCATAATGATTTAGGATTACCAACGGGGACGAAGATACAGAGACGAAAAGATGATCCTGGTTATCGACAACTATGATTCTTTCACCTATAACCTCGTCCAATATCTCGGCGAATTGGGCGCGGACATTGAGGTGCGCCGGAACGATCAGACCACGCCTGATGAAATCGAAAGTTTAAATCCCAAGCGCATTGTTATTTCTCCCGGCCCCAAAGCGCCGGACGACGCCGGGATTTGCCTCGACGTGATCCGGCAATTCGCGGGCCGCTGGCCCATCCTGGGCGTCTGTCTCGGACATCAGGCCATCGGGCAGGCTTTCGGCGGCAAGGTGATTCGCGCTCCCCACGTGATGCACGGCAAAACCAGTCTGATCACGCACGACGGCAAGACCATCTTTTCGGACCTTCCCAACCCTTTTCCTGCCACGCGCTACCATTCGCTCATCGTTGAGCGCGAGTCGCTGCCCTCCTGTCTTGAAGTTTCCGCCACTTCTCCGGACGGTCTGATTATGGGATTGCGCCATAAAGAAATGCAGGTGGAGGGCGTGCAGTTTCATCCGGAATCAGTATTGACCGATGCGGGAAAGCAACTGCTGGCTAACTTTATCCGGTGAGGAGGCGGTGGGAATCTAACCCTCTCGCGCCGGGCGCGCGCTGAGCTGCCGGTACGTTTCTTCAAAGATTTTCAATGCGGCGTCGTCATAAAGCACGAAGCAGATCCGTTCGAGGCTGGTGCGTGCCTTCAGGTGTTCAAGCATTTCCGAGATCATGATGCGCGCGCACTGGTCCATTGGAAATCCCGCGATGCCCGTGCCGATGGCGGGAAAGGCGATGCTTCGGAACGCCTTCTCCTCGGCGCGGTCCAGCGTGTTCTTCACCGCGAGTCGAAGCGAGTCGGCAGTGGTCCGTCCTCCCAGTTGCATACTCGCGGCGTGGACCACGTAAAGCGCCTTCAGGTTGCCGCCCGTCGTCACGGGCGCGTCACCGAGGGCGACCGGGCCGATGCGGTCGCAATCCTCCTGGATGCGCGCGCCGCCTTTGCGGCGAATGGCTCCCGCCACGCCCGCGCCCAGCACCAGGTCGGTGTTGGCTGCGTTCACGATGGCGTCGACGGCCATCTCCGTGATGTCGCCTTTGATGAATTCTATTTTCACTGGCATCCGTTCATACTCCGGCTTTCCCAACCGTCTTAGCCTGGATTATTCATGAAGGAGTCGGCGTCTGCGGAAGGGCGGGGTTTTAACCC
>JBOGJY010000503.1:0-3936 GCA_050745325.1 Terriglobia bacterium | reverse complement strand
ATGGCACGTCGATTGGGTTCACGCTGTTTATGGCTTCCAGCATCCTGTCTTCGAATATCCTCGGAATCTGGAGCGGAGAGTGGAAGGCCACGGAAACGCTTACCCGTCGCACTCTCACCGCTGGTTTAATCGTAATACTGATCTCGGTCCTCGTGTTGAATCTACCTGGTTTCTTTTAGGGCAATCGCACCGAAGCTGCAATAAACCAAGCATACATGAGTTTATCTGACCCTTACGAGTGTCGAACCACTGAGCACATGTTACAAATGGGACGAATTACCTGAAAGCTATTTCTAAACAGAAGTATGTGCTTTACGCGATAGTACCGATAACAGCTTACTCGAGTCATTTCGAGTTCCGCGAGCCTCCTTATGGCACGCTTAAGATTACGCATAAAGGTGACGAGAAAATAGGGAGGAGTGTAGCCATGCTACGGCGACATCCCCTCACCCGATCCAAAGAGAACCTGCTCTCGCACATCGAGCCGCGTACTGTCTGGCGCGGACCTTATCAGTGCGGCGACTCGCCCATTCGGAATATAGCGTCATGCGTCACCTCATAGTTGAGTATGGGTCGCTCGCCACTATGCCATCTCACTTGCGCGCGCCGATGATCTTGCCAATCGCGCTCCGATCGTTGACCGCTTTGAGCATGAAATCAGCGATGTGCGACCTCGAAGCCGAAGGCGGGTAGATGGCCTTCGCGCATCCGCTATTTCCTGGTGAGCGTCTTCTCTGTCAGTTCGGGTGGGTACACGATTGTCCAGTCCAGCCCGCATATGAGGGCGCCCATGCGGAGTGCCACTACGGATTGCGGCTCCGCCTGCGCTACCTGCTCTCAGTTCTAATTCTCCAGAAATTCTTCGAGAGCTTCTCTGTTGGGTTCAAAACCAAGACCGGGTTCCTCGGTCAGCGTTACGAACCCCTTTTCTGGCTCCGGCGTATTCTTGTAGATAATTTCCCCCACCTTCCACATCAAGTAATGGAATTCTACTCGCCACCCGTTCAAGACCGCGGCCTGAAAATGCATGTTGTGATGCGGCCATCCGCCGCCGGTGGCCACCAGGATGTTAAAGGCCTGCGCCATTGCTGCCACTTTCAGCCCTTCCGTGAATCCCCCGACGTAGCAGACATTGGGTTGCAGGATGTCTATCGCCCCGTGTTGAAGGAGTTCAAGATGCCGGAAACGGGAGCCCTCGTTCTGGCCTGCCGAGATCGGGACCGAGCACCTCTCACGTAACTGGGCTAATAGCCTCGCGTCGTTTCCGTAAACGGGTTCCTCAAACCAGGTGATGTTGTATGGTTCAACCCGCTTGGCCAGTTCCAAGGCGCGGTTTATAGAGAATAGGTAATTACCATCGATCATTAGGTCGGGCTTATCGCCGATGGCTTCCCGAACCGCCTTCACACGCGCGGCGTCCTCCGCCACATCTTCACCGTTGTTGATGGCAACGACCATTTTGAACTTGTCCTGCCCCTCGACCACGAAGGGTCGCACCATCTCCACAAGCTGTTCGCGGTCGAATTCCAACAGCCCAAACGTAATATAAGCCGGCACCTTCCTCTTCGCCCCGCCCATGAGCCGCCAAACAGGTTCCTTGTAATGCTTGCCTTTGATGTCCCATAGTGCGATGTCCACGGCGCTCACCGCTGAGCTCCAGGCCCCGGTCTGGTAACGCGGGTTGAAAGTTAAGAACATCTCCTGCCATCTCGCCTCGGTATCGAGCGCGCTTTTGCCTTTCAGGAAAGGCGCGAGTTGGCGATTGATGAACTCTCGAACCCCGAAACTCTGAAGGTTGCCCGTCAGGCCGTATCCAGTGACACCTTCGTCAGTGCTAACTTCGACGAAGACGATCTGGGTTTTCAACGTTCGTTCCAGGACAGGCACGCGTACCGGCACGTCATGCACGGTAGCTTTGACGGAGCTAATCCTGAGACCGGCCGGCGACCTTTCAGGGCCCTGTCCGGCTGCTTTGGCATTAGGAATCAACATGGCTGCTCCGACCATTCCCGTTGATTCAAGTAAATCCCTCCGAGTCAATCGCGGCCCAAAATTTCCTCCGCCTCTTTTATCCATTCTCGCCCTCTTGGTTATTAGCTTTCTGCCGCCAGAGATCAGGCGTCATCGCGTTCGAGTCTGTGTGAGGACCGTCGCACGGCCATCGAGGATTGTATCACTGGTGCGGCAGGTTTACCCCGCGGCTGGGGAAGGCCCAAATCATGAACCCGGGCCATCATGGAAACAGGTCTTGCGAAGCCGATCTGCGCCGCTCGCTGCCGTTGGCAGGTCACATATACACTACTAAAGATAACGCCGGAGAAAAATGTTGAATAAATGCGCAGTGGCGCACGAACCCGGCAGAACGGGTGTATACTCACACCCGTCCTTTAGTCTGTCCACAACTCAATGCCCAGCAAAATGTGAAGGGGAGTCACCACTCGCCGGTCTTCGAAGGATCGCCCACACGCCGCCTAAGGAGGGATGATGCGTAAGACTCTTGTGCTTTTTCTGTTCGTCCCCGTGCTGTCCATTTCCATTCTATCCGCCCAAACCGTTCCGCAGCAGCAGATTCGCTCAGCCGCGATCCGGGCCAACACCTCCATCGAGCACGGTTCGGCAGGCTTCTACAAGTTCATGACCTGTTTCTCCTGTCACGATCAAGCCCTGCCGATGCTGGCGTGGCGAATTGCCCGTGAACGCGGAGTGCCGGTGGATGAGACCCTGGCCCGGAAGGTAGCGGCAAAGGGATTGCTCACGCTCCCGGATCTTTCGTCCATCGACCAAGCCGTGCAGGATCCGATGATCATCGATCCGGCGATGTCGGATGGGTATGCGCTGATCGCCGCGCATGCTGCAGGGGTGAAGCCCGATCTCGTCCTCGCCGTGTATGCCCGGCGGCTAGCCAATTGGCAGTGGGCGGATGGGCACTGGTCTACGATGGATGCGCGGCCTCCGGCATCCTACAGCAACTTTACGGCCACCGCCGTCGCCGCGCGCGCGGTCCAGTTGTACATGCCCGCTCGGCTTCGCCAAGAAACAGACAGCCGCCTGGCGCGTGCCAAAGCATGGCTACTGGCGTCCCACCCCCAATCCACCGAAGACTCCACGTTCCGCCTGCTCGGTCTCCACTGGACGGGGGCGATGCGCGCCCAGGGAAGGGCGTCCTGAACAACGCTTCGCCGCTGTTCCTGGCCTCGATGACGGGAGATCGGGAGAACCTGGCGCTGTTGCTGAAAAGCGGGGCGGACCCGAACCGGAGGATGTCGCTGCTCGGGACGACTCCCACCAGCCCTTTGTTTGTAGCCGTCGATTTTGGCGACCCAGCAGTTGTCAAATTGCTGCTCGATGAAGGCGCGAATATTCGAGAAAAAGATGATGACGGCATGACGGCTCTCGACTGGGCCGTGGTGGCCCATCGCGCTGAAGCCGCTCAGGTTTTGCTGGCGGGCGGAGCCGACGTGAATGCCGTGGATCGCTTCGGCTACACGCCTCTCGAGTACGCTACCACCATCGATTTTGGTGACGCCGCCACCGCCGCGGCGCTGCTCGGCGCCGGCGCCGATCCAAACATCAAAGACAAGACGGGTAAGACCGCCCTCCAGCAGGCGCGCAACTTTCCCTACTTGCGCGCCATCCTGGAAAAAGCGAGGTAGCGCAGAGTTGTTTTGTAACTCTGATCACATAAGGTCGTCGGCTCCTGAACTCCGGAGTTAGATTGGGGTAGCAGTAAAAGCCAATCCATCGAAGAAAAGGAGCCGAGACATGTTGATTATAGGCAATGACTTTCATTCCCGCTACGAGCGGATCGTGATGCTGGACACGGCGACCGGGGAGTTTGAGAGACGGGGGCTGGATCACACCAACGGAGAGGTCCGGACGTTCTATGCGAACCTGCCCGAGCCGGCGCTGGTGGGGATCGAGACCACGGGCTACACG
>JBOGJY010000502.1:0-18462 GCA_050745325.1 Terriglobia bacterium | reverse complement strand
TGGAAAATGACGGCCTTGTCGGGGTCTTCGCCAAAGTTGTTGTTCCAATCCACAATGGCGCTGGGATCGCCGGCTGCAAGCTGCAGGATGTACATGGCGATCATGCCGATCATATCAGTCTCACACGCGCTCGGTAGGAGGTTGTTCGACATCATGCTCATCAGGGTGCACGGGACGACGCCGAAGAATTCCTCCATGGCCGTCCAGCATTGCACCGAGGTTCCGACTAACTCATTCGCTTTCATCCACTCGTCTACCACCACGCCGAATTTCGCCATCTTATTGAGCGAGGCGGGAGGGATGCCGCGCGTCGGGACGTAGCCGTGGATGCCCTCAAGCTTGGCCTTCACTTCGGGAGCGTCATCCTTCAGACGGGTGATGCGGCCCATGACTTCCGAGAGGTCAATTGTCTCGACGCTGATCCCCGCGTGCTCCATCAGTTTTTCGCTGAAACGGACGGTATTGAATGCGGCAGGCCGCGCCCCAAGGACGCCTACGCGGGCGTTCTTCAGCCCTTTGACAATGCGGCAGGTGGCCGCGAACATGGCGAGATCCTGCTTGAAGGAATCGGAACTGGGCGCCACGGTGTGCTGCCGGGTGACCGTGAAGGGAATGCCGTACTGCCAGAGATTATTGCAGGCGGAAATCTTGCCGCAGAAACTGTCGCGCCTGCCGCCCATCAGCATTTTGCTGGGCTCGTCGGGAAAGGCGTGGATCAGCACCGGGACTTCGAGGTTGGCCATGCGCAGCGTGTTGGCAACGGCTTTCTCGTCGCCAAAGTTGGGCAGCGTCACCAGGACGCCATCAATCTGGTCGCGATGCTTCTTAAACAGGTCCGCGCACTTGCGGGCGTGCGCCAGAGTCTCGACTACACCTGACGGTGTATCCTCAGCGGTGAGGCAAATCGACTCATACCCGTCTCGCGCGAGCACGCGCAGGATTTCCTCGCGTCCGTCACGGGCGAGCGCGGCGGGGAAAAATCCGCGGTTACCGGTAAGTACTCCGAAAGTTGTTTTTGTCATCGTTTTCGTTCTCCAGGTCTTGTCGCAACCGTCCGGGCACGAGGCTTGGCAAGCATCATACCATTATAGCCGATAGCTGAAAAGACCTTTCCTACGTGGTTATAAAAACGAATTACCTAAAGTTATGCATCGCCTCGAGCGTTGTTATTCAAAGAAAATAATAGGGTTAATACCTTTACTGAGGGAGGGGGGTTGAACTTTAAATGCGTCCGAGGCATTCCTGACGCAGGTTTCGAGTGCACCTGGATGTGCCGGGCTGTCCAAAATCGCCTTTAGTCATTGTGGATCATTGTCGAAACGAATCTCGCTGATATTGGGCAGCGGGATGGAAAGATCGTATACCTGGCCGCTGGCGGGCTTGTATTGGTCTGTAATTCCCATGAAATGAACCACCGCGGGTTGCTGTGTGGGCATCAGAAATTTTCCGCTCTCCACTTTACCATTGGTGAGCGCCACCGTGAGGTGGCCGTTTTGATTGCCGATGCTGGTTATCTGATCGAATTCAATCTGATCCGCGCCGCCGCTGTCAAGCAAGACGGGCAGATTGGTCCGCGGAGGAACACTTTCGAGGAATGAGCCAACCCCGCCGGGCCCAGGGAAAAAATCGATGTAACAGTCGTATACTCGCATCTTCTTTCCCACCCGCGTCGCTACGGTGGCTGTGTAACCGAACTTTTTCCAAAGGCTCACAATCTGGCTCCGCTGGGGGGCGCTGCTCTCAACCACACTGTACGGCAGGCTTCCCTGATTAAGTTTAGTCGTGACCACCCGCCGCTGCTGCAGGTCAAAATGCTTGTACACCACGGCGTAAGAATCGTTTTCGGTTACGATGGCATTGGTCTGAATCACCAGTTCCTGCCCTTCGGCATTAGTTTGAGTAATTGTGTCAGCAGGCGTGAGGGCGGCGCCAAGCATCGTTAGCGTGAGGACGAGCACACAATACTTGAATTGGGCCATGGTAAAAAACTGAGAAGACCAGAACAGGGAGCGCGGAGCCTGCGAGCGCAAGCGGGCTCCGCGCCCTGGGCGCCATACCGGCCGAACTAGTGCTTGCGGTAAGTCGTGGTGACTTTTCCGGTCAAAGTATCCAGCATTTGCTGGGCCTGAGCAGCGTACTGGCCGGTAGGCGCCACCTTGAGGTAATTCTGCAACGCCTCCACCGTACCGGGCGCCGGAACCACCTTGCCATCCGAGCCCGTCGTTGCCTTACCCAACAGGGCCTGGGCCTCTTCGAAGTAGGCATCCGCATCTTTGGGATCGATGGTGGTTGCCTTCTTGAAGTCGGCTGCGGCGTCATCTGCCTTTCCCTGGTTCATTTCGACGGCGCCCATATTGAAGTAATAGCGCGCCGCACCGGCCGGATCCATCTGAGCCGCTTTCTGGAATTGCTGCAACGCCATGTCCGGCTTTCCCATATGGTTGTAGACCGCGCCAAGGGAGTTGACGTATGCGGCGTTCGCGGGGTCGGCGGTGATCGCTTTCTGGTAATCGGCAACGGATTTGTCATAAGTCTTTGCCTTATCCCAGCTATCCCCGGCCCGAGCCAGCACGATGGGAAGGTTTTTCCCCTTCGCAACCGAAGCCGCCTGCTCAAACGTCTGACCGGCTTGGCTGTACTGGCCTGAGTTGTAAAGCGAGTTGGCGCTGTCAAAGGCCTGCTTTAGGTTCTTAAAAGCCTGGGTTTCCTTGGCGGCCTGGGCGTTCTGCTGGATCGCCTTAAGATCCACCGTAATGCCCGCTTTCTTGAATTCCTGTTCCGCTTCCTGGGTTTTTCCCAGCTTGATGTCCGCGTATGCAAGTCCCCCGTGATATTGCTTGTTGTCCGGGTCTTTCTCGATTGCTTGCTGGAAGGCTTGAGACGCCTTGTCGTAATCGCCTGCCTTGGCATAGCTGCTGCCTGCGTCAAACAACATTCCCGCGGCGTCCTTCGGGCTAACCTTGGGCGCGAGATCGTTGAATGCCTGGGCCGCCTCAGCGTATTTTTGCTGGTTATACAAGGCTGTGGCTTGGTCGAAACTTTGTTTGACGGCGGCGTTTTGCTTCTGCATTTGAATTGCGGCCAGCGCCTCCTGGGCGCCTTTTTCCTTGCCGAGGTCAAAATCAACTTCGGTTGGATCGCCAAGACCAATGTGCTTTTGGACGTAAAAAAGTGTGTGCCCCTCTGGGTCTTCAAGCGTTACTTTGTATTCGCCGATCGGGAGGCCAATATAGATGAAGTGCCCGTGTTTATCGGTCTTCGTCTTGTAGGTCTCCTGTACATCCTGGCGTGCAATGATGACCGGATACTTCGCTAATTTTTCCCCGCTGGTTCCTTTGGCGTCGCCCTGGACGCCTCCGGTTTGCGCCATGAGTGGCACGGCGCTCAGAACCAGCGCGAGAGCGACCGCCCATCCCAGGCATTTTCGAATGGATGTTGAAGCCATAAGCTCCTCCTGTATCTTCAAATTCATTTTAATCTTTGCTTGACGAGGACTCAACCTTTTTTGACCTACTGACCGGATTCCATTAAACTAATGGGTTTATCGCCAGCTTTTCGGCGCGTCCGGCGCAAACTATGCTGAAATTTCAGACTGCAGGTGAATCCCACGGCCAAGGCCTGATTGCTATTATCTCCGGAATCCCGGCGGGATTACACATTGATTTTGATTTTGTGGATCGCGAGCTCAAACGCCGCATGGGCGGCTACGGGCGCGGCGGGCGCATGAAGATTGAGTCGGACACCGCGCAGTTCCTATCCGGCGTCCGCCACGGCCAGACGATTGGCTCGCCCATTACCTTGCTGATCGAGAACCGCGATTGGTCAAACTGGAAGGATGCCATGGCCGTAGAAGACCGGCCGGAGTCGCGCGCGAAGTATAAAGCGCTTACGGCTCCCCGGCCCGGCCATGCGGACTTGGCGGGCTGCCTCAAATTCAACTTCCGCGACGCACGCTACGTACTCGAGCGAGCGAGCGCGCGCGAAACGGCGGCTCGCACCAGCGCGGGCGCGGTGGCAAAGCTCCTGCTCGCTGCTTTCGGGATTGAGGTGGCAAGCCACGTGATCGCCGTGGGGCGGGTCTCGATGCCGCCTGATCTCGTCCCATTTGAAGCGGTCAGCGCGCTTCGCGCCAAGCAGGAGATTGTTCTAAACTGCGCGGACGCCGCCGTTGAAGAACGGATGAAGCAGGAAGTGGACCTCGCCACTGAAAACCGCGACACGGTTGGCGGCGTCTTCGAAGTGAGGGTGCGTGGCGTGCCGCCAGGTCTTGGCTCGTGCGTGCAGTGGGATGAAAAGCTGGATGGCCAGCTTGCGCAAGCCGTCATGTCGATCCAGGCGGTGAAAGGGGTTGAGATCGGAAGCGCGGCGGAGAATGCGGCGCATTTTGGCTCTGACGTGCAGGATGAGATCGGCTACAGCCGTGACGAGTTGCATTTTACCCGCGGGAGTAATCGCGCCGGAGGCTTAGAAGGCGGCATCACCAATGGCGAAGAGATTGTGGTCCGTGGCTTTCTCAAGCCCATCTCAACTTTGCGCCGGCCCCTCAAATCTGTAAGCTTTGAGACCCGCGAGACCGTGAAGGCTGCGTACGAGCGGTCGGACGTGTGCGTCGCGCCGGCGGCGGGAGTTGTGGGCGAGGCCATGGTGGCGCTCACGCTGGCACGGTCGTTCCTCGAAAAATTCGGGGGGGATTCGATTGAGGAAACCCGCCGCAACCATGACTCGTATCTGGAACAAGTGAAGCGATTCTGACCATTTTGGCGACTGTCGTCAGTGGCCAGTTGTCCGTGGCCATTGCGGGCAAGCCCTTGACACAGAATGACGGACAACGGATTACACGAACAACACGCAATGCATCATGATCTATCCTATCGTCAAATACGGCCAGCCGGTTCTCGATAAAGTCGCCGATCCCATAACGGAGTTCGATGCCGGTCTCGAAAAGCTTGTGGCGGACATGTTTGACACCATGTATGCCGCGCACGGCGTGGGTCTTGCGGCTCCGCAGATTGGAATTTCGAAGAGCCTTTGCGTGATCGACACAACTTCCGCCGAAGATCCAAACACCAAGATCGTACTGGCGAACCCGGTGATTGTCACCGCCGAAGGCAAGCAGACTGGTGAAGAAGGCTGTCTGAGCCTCCCCAATTTCCGCTCCCCCACTTCTCGCCCGATGAAGGTGACCGTGCGGGCGCAGGACGTCCACGGCCAAGAAATAACTTTGAATGGGGATGATCTCCTGGCGCGCGCGTTTTGCCACGAAATCGACCATTTGAACGGCACCCTCTTTATTCAACACCTCAGCCTGCTCAAGCGCGATTCCATCCGGCGCAAAGTTAAAAAGATGGTGAAAGCTGGTGAATGGTAATCTTGTGTGTTTGTCTTTCGCCAGGAATGCGCGGGCGCCGCGCGCGGCATACCAGTGTGTGTCTAGCAATGACTTCACACGTAGCGCCGCCGTCCCGGCGGGTTGGTCCGGCAAGACGTCGGCGCTACAAGCCTCTTCATTGTCCAGTTATTTGCGACACATTACGCTAAAGACAACTGACAACCAGCCATGAGATTGATCTTTTGCGGCACACCCCAATTCGCCGTTCCGCCGCTCGAAAAGCTGCTCGCGCACAACTTTGATGTTGCCCTTGCTGTAACCAATCCCGATGAGCCTCAGGGGCGCGGCTACGCTCTGAAGCCGCCGCCGGTTAAAGTGGCGTCGCTGAAAGCCGGCCTTAAAATTCTCCAGCCCGCCAAACTGAAAGAAGCGCGATCTGAAATCGAGAGTGTCAAGCCCGATGTGATCGTGGTGGTAGCTTACGGGCATCTGATCCCGCCGTGGATGATTGATCTTCCCCCGCTTGGCTGCATTAACCTGCACGCTTCGCTTCTTCCGCTTTATCGCGGCGCGGCACCCATCGCCCGGGCCATAATCCGCGGCGAGCGGCTGACGGGCATAACTACGATGAAGATTGATGCGGGTCTCGACACCGGCGATATTCTCCTGCAAAAAGAGATTGCGATTGACGAGGACGATACAGCGGAAACACTTTCGGCCCGCCTCAGCGAACCCGGCGCGGAGCTAGTGGTTGAGACGCTTGAGGGCCTTGCCCGCGGTGAGATTCAGCCTCGCCCGCAAGATCACGGCATGGCCACTCTCGCGCCGATGCTCAAAAAGGAAGACGGACTTATCGACTGGTCGATGCCCGCCCCCGAAATTGCCTGCCGTGTGCGCGGCCTCGCGCCCTGGCCTGTAGCGCATACGCTCTTCCGGGGTAAGGGTCTGCAAATCTGGGTAGCGCGCCCCGAAGAATCACAAGCCTCTAGCCCCGCACCTGGCGCGATAAGGATCGGCGGCGGAAGATTGATCGTTGGCTGTGGCGCGTGCACGGCGCTCGAACTCGTCGAGTTGCAGGTGGAAGGGCGCAAGCGAATCCACGCGCGCGATTTCATCAACGGTATGCGCCCGCAAGACGGCGAACGCTTAGGGAAGTGAACGGTGCAATACAGACGCCGCACGCAAAAACCCAAGCTGCGAAATGCGGCGCGAACGTGGCAAGTTTCACTGGCCAACGGTTCGGCTCCCCGAAGGGAGCACAATAGCCGTGGGTGAAACCCACGGTCACCAGCCAAAAAGGTAGCCGGCCCTGACGGGGCCGAATGCCGAACAATCTCTTCTTAATGCGCTCTTAATGCGCCGGTTTTACCCTATTCAACCCCTCCGGGGTTGGCAATGGATGACCGTGGGTCACGTTCCGTGGGTTGCACCCACGGCTATTCACATTCCACCGCTTCGCGGTGGGTTATGACTCGTTGGTTCGAGTAGAAGCCGCGTTAGCGGGCGGCGTTTCAAATGTTCATCATTGCACAGACGGCCTACGCTCCCGCAGCCTTTCCGGTAAACATAGGCACAAACACCTCAGCAACAAACTGCTCGATCGAAGTGGGCGTTGTGTTCCCGGCCGAGCGGGATTCAAGAGCCGCCATATGGCCGGAGTTGATCGCCTGCGCCATCTCGAGGATAAGGTCAGCCATGCTGGCAGACATGCCCATCTGGATTAAAACAGGTTTTAGCTGCGATGCTGGCAGCTCGGAATAAGTAAGATCGGGCTTTCCAATGGCCCCGCCAATCACGCCCGCCACCTCGCTGTATTTCACGTCGCGCTGACCCAGAAGTTCCCGCGTCTGCTTCCCGTTGAAATTGAGCTTCAGCAAAGCCTCAGCGGCATAGGCTCCAATGTCGCGCGTGGCAATCATGGGAAGCGTCTGGCTGGCGCGCACCGGACCGGCCATCATGCCAAGATTCTTAATCACTCCCACCTGGGGCAGAAGGTTCTCCATAAAATAGCCGGCGCGGATATATAACGCGTTGAGACGGGCAATGCCGTTCAATTTCTGCTCGAACTTGCGCAGGCCGACTACGGGGCCTGTCCCACTCGGCTTATCAGCCCCTATGCTGCTGAGGAGGACCGCGTAATCCACCCCCGCTTTCTCAATGGCAGTCGTCAAGGCATCACTTACGCGTTCCTGATACGCGGCGGCATCCGGCGTCCCGATGTTCGGCGGGATCATGACATAGACCGCCTTGGCGCCGGTGAACGCCTTCTTTAACGCCTCCGCATCCGTAGCGTCAGCGACAAAGGGCTCGGCGCCATTTTGAGCAAAATCTTTGAGGCGGTTTGCCTCGCGCCCAATCACACGCACTTTCTGACCTTGCTCAAGCAGTGTCTGCGCGATAACTTTTCCGGTGTTTCCAGTAGCTCCTACGATTGCGTACATTTTCATATCCTCCTGATCTTAATCTTACGATGGTACACCTAAGCCGTTGGCGTCCTGAAATTATCGGTGACGATGCTCCGGCTTCTGTTTTTCCAGCCACGCCTCACCCTGCTGTTGCAATACTTCCAGCGAAGTTTGGACTTCGCTCAGTTTCCGAGCTTGCTCCTCAGCGCCTGCGTCTCCGGGCACAAATATTGGGGGAGCAATGAAAATGGCGGCCTTGGTGAACGGGCGGGGAAGCTGCAGCATATCCCAGCTCTTGCGAAACACATAGGCGCGCCTGGGTATGATATGGAAACACAAAACTGCAGCGCCCGTGGCTTTTGCGAGCAAGACTGACCCTTGCTTGGCCACGAACCGCGGGCCGCGCGGCCCGTCGATGGTAAACGCCGCATCGTGACCGAGCCGGAGACCTTGAATCATTTCCACCAAGGCGCGCCCCGCGCCGCGGGAGCTCGATCCGCGCGCAGCGCCATAGCCGTACTTGCGGATGATCCGCGCGATGTATTCGCCGTCGAAATTCTGGCTGGTCATCACTACGATTCCGCGCTTGCGCCAGAACCATGTAGCGGCGCATATTTCCCGGTGCCAGAACGTGTAAACCAAGCCCTCGCCGGCCGCTCGCGCCGCTTCCCAATTTTCCCAGCCAATGATCTCCCATCTCAGGCTGCGGCCAATGAACCACGTGGCACAGTAGCCAATGCGGGTGGCGAGAAAAATCTGAAATCGTTGGTTGAGCGTAAACTGCCGCGGATTCCCGCCCACGGACTTCGTCGACTGTGGCGCCTGCCGTACCTTTCGGGCCTGCCGGGCTGTGCGCGCTTCGTTCACTATAGCCATATTATGCAGTTCTGGTCCCCGAAGGGGAGAGACAAGAATAGCCGTGGGTGGAACCCACGGTCACAGACTGAGAAGTCAGCCGGCCCTGAAGGGGCCGAACAGTCTTACTTAATACGCCCATTTGACCCTATTCAACCCCTTCGGGGTTGCCAGGGATGAGGTGGCTCATGTTCCGTGGGTTTCACCCACGGCTATTCATCTTTCACCGCTTCGCGGTGGGGGGGAATATCCCATTGGTTGCAGCGGGCGCTACGCTGGGTGTTTCACATTCCGTCATAGTGGGGGCCGCCGCCACCCTCGGGACAGACCCAGGTGATGATCTGATACGGGTCTTCAATGTCACACGTTTTGCAATGAACGCAGTTTGAAGGATTCAGCTTGAGCCGCTTGCCACCTCCCGGCTGGGCTTCCATTTCGTAAACGGCCGCGGGGCAGAAGTTCTGGCAGGGATTGCCGAACTCGCGTACGCAGCGGTTATTGCAGATATCATAGTCAGCGATCAGCAAGTGAGACGGCTGGTCCTCTTCATGGTGAACGCCCGAATGATAGACGTCAGCGAGCTTGTCGAAAGTCAGGCAACCATCCGGCTTGATTCTCGCGGGCGGTTTCGTTGGAACTTCCGCAAGTTTGCGCAAGTGTTGGTAATCCGGCCGAGCGATTTTGAGTCGATTTACCCCTCGGCCGCCGGTAATGAATTGTAACGCTGCGCTCAGAGTCCCGCGCCAGAAACCGCGCTCGAACCCCTGATGATAATTGCGCACGCTCCATAACTCGCGCCCCACCCAACTGCTTTTCCAGGCGCTTTCATACACTGCCAGCGGCGCCTCAGAGATGTCCCCTTCGAGAAGCGCGCTGAATGCGATTTCAGCTGCAATCATGCCGCTTTTCATCGCCAAATGGATGCCTTTCAATCGCTGCGAGTTGAGGAATCCGGCCGAGTCGCCCACAATCATCGCGCCATTCACCGCCACAGCGGGAACGGAAAAATAGCCCCCTTCGGGAATGGCCTTCGCGCCGTAGCGGATCATTTGGCCGCCCGCGAGCAATCGCGTAATCCAAGTATGAGTCTTCCATTGCTGGAATGCTTCGTAGGGATCAAACCTGGAGTCTTCATAATCGAGACCTACTACCAGGCCGAGGGACAGCAGAGTCTCCGAAAGCGCATAAATGAAGCTTCCGCCGAATCTTCCGGTCAGCGGCCAGCCGGCGGTGTGAATGACGGCGCCTTTTGTGATGCGCCCGGCGGGAATTTCCCAAAGCTCCTTCATCCCCAAGGCAAAAACCTGCGGGTTGCGCCCCTCGTCGAGCTTGAAACGGTTTCTAAGTTGTTTCGTCAGCGAGCCGTGTGTTCCTTCGGCGAAGATCGTGATTTTGGAGCGGATGTCGTATCCCGGCTGAAAGTTGGTCTTGCGGTTGCCTTTGCGGTCGATGCCCTTGTCATCGGTTCGCACGCCCACCACGCGGGCGCCGTCGTAGAGCGCTTCCATGCCCGAAAACCCTGGGAAAAGGCTTACGCCGGCTTGTTCGGCCCGCGCGCCCAGCCACTTTACCAGCTTGTTCAAAGAGACGATGTAATTTCCATGATTACGCAAGAAGGGGGGCGTGACGGGCAGCTTGATCTGGCCGTTGGCAGTGAAATAGTAGACGGCGTCAGACGTGACGGGCGTTTCGAGGGGGGCGCCCTGGGCTTCAAAGTCCGGGATCAACTCACCGAGGGCGCGAGGATCGAGAAGAGCGCCGGAGAGGCAGTGCGCCCCCATTTCCGGCGCCTTTTCCAGCACAAAGATATTCCCTGCGCTAAACCCGCCAGTGCCGGCCGTTTTTCCGCCACCCGGCTGGTTATGAGATTTTATAAGATCGGCGAGACGAATAGCACAACTAAGACCAGCCGGACCACCGCCAACAACCAGAACGTCACATTCGACCGCTTCGCGCGAGGCTGGATTCATGAGGCCCTGAGACCTTCAGGCTTAAACCGCGGGGCCGCCCCAAGGCTATGGATTGAGCCCCGCCATTTGCTGTTTGACGGCCTCGACCAGCTCGCTGTCTGAGCCAAAGCTTTTCAGGACGCGCTCATAGATTTCTCTGGACCCGGCGGGATTAGCCTCGCGCTCGGCGCCGGCCAGGGCAAGCCACGCGGTCGGGGCGGGAACGGTATCGGTGGGGCGTTCAGCGAGTCCGTGAAGAATTGCTTCGGCTTCGGCAAGCTTACCGGTCTTTGCCAGCTCGCCGGCCAGCGCAAATTGAGCCAGCGAAGCAAGGTCCCGGTCTGACGATTGCTCCGCGCGCTGCAATGTTTTGATGGCCGCGTCCTGCTGCCCGAGTTGCGCCTGGCATAGCCCGATGTGGTAGAGGGCTATTTGACCGGCTTCCTGGTGAGGATATTTCTGCTGCAGCTCGGTAAACTGCTTGATCGCCGCCTGATATTTCGCCGCTGGGTCCGCGAAAGTCTCGGCGCCAGGCGCGAGAGCTCCTTGCGCCGGTTGTCCAACGTAAGCGTGGAAGGTGGTGAGAGCCGCGCCGAGCAAGGTGTTAGCGGCTACTTCCTGCTGCGCGTGGTACCGCTTCCACGAAATACCGGCGATGACAACCACAATGATCACCAGTACGGCCACAATGATGTTTTGATAGTGGCGCTGCGCGAATTCCACGAAGTCGTCGTAATAGACGGAAAGAAACGGGTCCTTCTTCAGTTCCTTGCGAGTGAATCTTGCCACCATTGCTCCTTAATTTTGCTCTTCTCAATAATTTATCAGCCTCGGAAGAAACTCTCAAGGGCTGAAATCCGGGCTAGGGGTCAGTGGCCATCTGGCGGCGCGTTGAATCCTCAAACCCAGTTATTGAGTCTAACAGAGGAGCGCCAGTGGTTGCAGGGTTTCAAAACTCAAAATCTCTAAGGGAGAATTCAAAGAAACATGAACAATCCATTGACCATACTCGGCATTGCCGGAAGTCTCCGCAAGGCGTCTTACAATCGCTCAGCTTTACGCGCCGCGCAGACGTTAGCTCCAGAAGGCGCCAAGGTAGAAATCTTCGAGCTGAATGATATCCCTCCTTTTAATCAGGATGAAGAGACCCGGCCGCCGGCTGCGGTCCGGGAGTTGAAGGCTCGCGTCCGGGCGGCAGACGCCATCTTGCTCGTAACCCCTGAGTACAACTATTCCATACCCGGAGTCTTGAAGAACGCCATCGATTGTGCGTCGCGGCCTTACGGTGATAGCGCCTGGGATGGCAAACCCGTGGCTGTCATGGGCGCATCAGTCGGCGCGCTGGGTTCTTCCCGCGCCCAATATCACCTGCGCCAATGCTTTGTTTTTCTGAACATGCATCCGGTGAATCTTCCCGAAGTGATGATTCCCAATGCCGCAGAGCAGTTTGACGCTGCAGGGAATCTTAAGGACGAAAACACCAGAAAACGTATCGCGGCATTGCTTGAAGCCCTGGTGAAGTGGACCTATCACTTGGAAAAAGGACACGCAGCGGCGGGAGCCAGCTGATTAGGGCCGGAAGGGTGTCTGGCAGGCGGTTCATAGCGTCGGCATCATGCCGGCAAATGCCCGCCCGGGGCGGCGCTACCGAGCCTACGCGGGCTGGGGATGTTCTTTGCTGGGAGCGGACGGAGCCATCTGCGGCTTCAGCACCTGGGTGGTGGCCTCGGGCGGCGGCGTAGACTCAGGCTTGCGGCGCTCCGGCAGAGGCTTCCCTTCGATCAGCAGCTTCACTTCGTTGCCATCGAGCACTTCGTGGACCAGCAGCGCCTCGGCAATGCGGGCCATTGCCTCGCGGTGGGAGCCGAGAATTTCTTTGGCTCGCTGATAACCCGTCATCACGAACTTCTTCACTTCCTGATCGATCTTGATCGCCGTATCCTCGCTGAAGTCGCGCTGCGTGGCGAGATCGCGCCCGAGGAAAATTTCCTGCTGGTTTTTGCCATAGGCTAGAGGTCCAAGGTCAGACATGCCGTACTCGCACACCATTTTCCGGGCCATCTCGGTGGCCTGTTCGATATCATTCCCGGCGCCGGTCGTAATGTGGCCAAGAAAGATTTCTTCCGCCAGCCGTCCGCCCATCATGATCGCAAGCTGGGATTCTAGATAATCCCGGGAGTAGGTATGCTTGTCGTCCAGGGGCAATTGCATGGTGACGCCGAGCGCCATGCCTCGCGGGATAATCGTCACCTTGTGCAACGGGTCGGCATAGGGAACCATCAGCGCCACAAGCGCATGACCCGCTTCATGATAAGCGGTGGTCTTTTTTTCTCCGTCGGAAAGGATCATGGACTTCCGCGCCGCACCCATCAGCACCTTATCTTTGGCGGCGTCGAAGTCGTACATCGTCACCTGGCGGCGGTTTTCGCGCGCGGCAAGCAGTGCAGCCTCGTTCACCAGGTTTGCCAGGTCCGCGCCGGAAAAGCCGGGGGTCCCGCGAGAGAGCACGGGGATATCAACGTCCTCAGACAGCGGAATCTTCTTGGTGTGAACCTTCAAGATGCCTTCACGTCCGCCCACGTCGGGACGCGGCACCACCACGCGGCGGTCAAAGCGGCCAGGGCGAAGTAAAGCCGGGTCGAGCACGTCTGGCCGGTTGGTGGCGGCGATCAGGATCACGCCTTCGTTGGACTCAAACCCGTCCATTTCAACCAGCAGCTGGTTGAGTGTCTGCTCGCGCTCATCGTGGCCGCCGCCGAGGCCCGCGCCCCGATGGCGGCCCACGGCGTCAATTTCATCAATGAAGATAATGCACGGCGCGTTTTTCTTGCCTTGCTCGAATAGATCGCGGACGCGCGAGGCGCCGACTCCGACGAACATCTCCACGAAGTCGGAGCCAGAAATGGAGAAGAAAGGAACGTTTGCCTCGCCCGCAATCGCGCGCGCGAGAAGCGTCTTGCCCGTGCCTGGAGGCCCGACCAGCAGCACGCCCTTTGGGATGCGTCCGCCAAGCTTTTGGAACTTTTGCGGCTCCTTGAGGAAGTCGATGATCTCGTGCAACTCGTCCTTGGCTTCGTCGACTCCCGCCACGTCCTTAAAGGTCACTTTCTTTTGTTGGCTGGAAAGCAAGCGGGCGCGACTCTTGCCAAAAGAAAGCGCCTTGTTGCCCCCGGTCTGCATCTGACGCATGAAGAAAATCCAGATTCCAACCAGAATGATGAGCGGCAGAAGGCCGTTGCCGATCCAGGAAAGCCACGTGCTGCCGGAAGTATCTTTGATCGTGACATTCACGCCCTTTGCTTCCAGTTGGTTGTAAAGGTCCGGGTAGTTGGTGGGGATGATGGTTTTAAATTTGCTGTTATCTTTCTTAACGCCGGCCACCTCAGAGCCATCGATAGTGAGTTGTTTGACCGTGCCTTTATCGACTTCCTGGTTAAATTGAGTGAACGTGAGTTCCGCCGGTTTCTGCGTGGTGCTTGACCGCACAACGGCCCACAGCAGTATTGCAGTGGCAACCATCACCACCCAGAAAATAATATTCTTCACGGCTGAATTCACTGACCTACCTCCTGCCGGCTCCTGCCGTTATTGGCCGTTTGAGACAACCGGCAAACCCGGACCCAGCCCCACACTTAAGTTAGATGCCTTAAAAACGCTTTCGTCACTCCACAGCGACAGTTGGCTACGCCCCTAGTACCTCGGCAATGAAGGGTAAGTGCGCGTACTGACCGTTAAGGCCGAGCCCGTAACCCACCAGAAATTGATCTCTCGCTTCAAACCCTACATAATCGGGCGTCAAATCCACCTTCCGGTCAGCCATTTTTTCAATCAACGTGGCCGTGCGAAGCGAGTTCGGCTCCTGGTCCTGAATTGAATGCAAAAGAAAATCCTCAGTGACTCCGGTTTGAAGCACACCATCGACCAGCAGCACATCTTTGCCCCGCATAGCCCCCGTCGCCGCGTACTTAATCTCGCGCAAAGGGAGACTGTGCCAATTCCGGTCTTTCATTTGAACCCCAAGGAAATGGCAAACCACCGCCACCTGGAGCTGGCGTGTGAAATCGGCCAGAAACATGAAGCTGTTTTCGAGCAAGGTGACCACGTGCAGCGTCCGGCCGCGATAGTCGCGGTTCACCCGCGCCGCCATCTGGGCAACGCGCCGCCGAATCTGATTCTCAGTGAATACGACACGCAGCCCTGCAAGTTCACTGGCTGCCGGACTAGCGATTTTAGCGCGCGGACTTCGCCCGGCTTTTCCGGCAAGCAAAACCCGCCGGTGTGACGGAGCTCTATGACTTATGGTCATTCTGACTCCGGCCCAACCCGGCCTGTAATCTCTTCGATCACGAGGATTCGCTCTGTGGCGGGCGAAAGGGCAAGGCGGCTCGCTGGTGGAAAACCCCGCACCCAGATAATTCCGGCGGCGCTCTCAATGACGGGCCATAGCCGCCGGCGATTCCTGGCAATCTTGAGCGTGGCGAAAAGCTCCTTCAGCTTCCGCGGCTTCGAACTGCCCAGCGGACAAAAACAATCACCCGGGCGCCAGTTGCGCAGCACTAGAGGGCCCTGATACTTCTCTGCGTCCAAACAAACCCCCTCAGTACCATTATAAGTCCTTTCAAGCTGCTTACGTCCAGCATTTTCGGCTGTTTCGTAATAAACCTTTAACAACCCGCCCGGAATGGCTGGAATGGCAAGTTCCGCCGGCGGCGAAAGGGGAAAAGAGAAGTCTGCGGGTTGCGGCTCCTCGCTCTTCCGGCGAATGACAAGCCATCCGAATTCCTTATGCGCCTCGACGCCGACCGGGAGCGTCAGTGTCTTGCCGCTCTGGGCGGTAGCCGAGAAGCGCCGCACAAGCTCAATGTGCGAGGCGGTCGAGCGTGGTAATCCGCCACAAGAGGCGATCATCTGGCGGAGAACGCGGCGCTGCAGCGCGGCTGGAAACTGCGCGAAGGGCCGCGCTGGAATGCGCTCTTCGAGGCCTTCACGGACACGCCAGGGGCGGGCAATATCCGCCGCCTGCTGCTCGAGGAAGGCTTCGTCGTCGCGCGCGCGGTCCGCGAATTGTTTCAGGATTGAGACGATTTCCGGATTGAATTCTCTTTCAAGTAGCGGTAACAAACTGTGGCGAATCTTGTTGCGCGCAAAACGCAAGTCGGAATTCGAGCGGTCAATGCGGAATGCCAAGCTGCGGCGCTCGATCTCTCTTTCCACCTCGGTCCTCGTTATACCGAGAAAAGGCCGCACGACTCTGCCTTCAAGGACGGGGAAGATTCCGCTAAGTCCCCGGGTCCCGGCGCCTCGCAGTAACCGCAGGAGCACCGTCTCTGCCTGGTCGCTGGCGGTGTGGGCCGTTGCAATCTTGTCGGTCTTGCCTTGGCGGATCAGAGAGAAGAAGAACCGGTAACGCAGCTCCCTCGCCGCCACTTCGAGGCTTTTCTTGGTTTCACGCGCTGCCCGCGCGACATCGGCGCCAGCATGATAAAAGTCCAGTTTCAATTCGCCGGCTCTTGCAGCCACAAATCGCTCATCTTCATTCGATTCGCCGCCCCTGAGATGATGATTGAAGTGAACCACCGAAAGGCAAAGGCCATTTTCAACGGCAAATTGGCTCATGAAGCAAAGCAGCAAAACTGAGTCCGGTCCGCCCGAAACCGCAACCCCCACCCGCTCGCCAGCAGGAAACATCGCCGGGCGCCGCATTTCGAGCGACCAGCGATGGTAAAGATTCGGTGCGCGCGCCATCGTGGGAGCATCCACGCCTCGGATTGTAACATTCTTGATCGCTTCAAAAAGAGCGCCGTCGGCGTTGCGTGTTTCTATTGTCAGCCGGGGAAGGGCCATTCCCGTTCGCCGGACCCTTGCACACCTGCTAACAAGCTTTGTTTCAATAAGTTGTCTCATTTTCAGGGCGCTGCGCCAAACTAGGATTAGGGTGAGGGTTTTCGACCGATACTTCTAGTCGGACGACGGTGTGCGATGATCGCCGGGAAACGTTCTGATGGCAATGCATCGGGGTTGGGGAGGAGGGACATAATTCGTTAGCTAGCCTACCGAAGTAGTATACAGGTCGTTAACACCAGTGTCAATCTATTTCTAGAGCGCGGTTTTGCGGAGCGAAGAAGCTTCTGTGTTGGCCACGCTGTCAGCGCCTCAATGCAGGGAAAGCAGGAGTAACGCAGAGGGCGGCAAGATAGGCCACGGCCCCGCAAGCGAGGGTGATAGCAAGGCCTAAGTGAACAGCGATGACCATGGCCAGCACGGATCCGAGCACGCTTGATCCAGCATTCATCGCCCACGCCCATTCGATGCCTTGCGGGCCTTCTGGCGGCGCCCCAGACGAAGTTTCAGCTTTTTTGCCCCTGGCTAATTGGCGCAAACCGTTCGGAAAGGGCGTCCCCATTGCAAAGCCAATGGGGACAAGGATTGCTGCGCTGACGGCGAGCTTCAAGCTAAAAGGGATGCCCACGAGCGAGGTCAATAAACGGGGCAGCGCCTCAACCTCGATCAGCAGGGCGGCTACAATGGCGCCGAGGAGAAATCGCACCTGCTCAAATCTGGTGAACCATCGCTGCGAGGCCAAGCTGCCGGCGCTGCTTGACAGTAGGAGAAGGAAGATGACGACCGTAATTGCGTAAGTTGGGTTTCCCAGAAACAGCACCAGCCGCTGGATGAAAGTAATTTCCACCAGCATGTAACCGAGACCGATCGCGACAAAATAGGCTAGAGGAAGCGCCGGCGGACGGGCGCGGCGGCGGAGCGCGAGCGGGAGGATCAGAAAAGCTAAGACGGTGGCTATCGAAATCAGGAGCACCAGAAAAAGGATCACAACCCCAAGATTCACTTTCCAATCGATACCCCTGTGTTCTGCCGCCGCCTGCTTGAGCACCTGGCGGGTCTTGAGCGTGAAGAAGAGGAAGGGAGAGTTGTCGGTGACCGGGGTCACGTTAAAGGGATAACTCTGGGCGAATGCGTAAGGATCATTCCGGGCGATTAAATCGGAGAACGCATTGTTGGGATGCGTCGAAGGCATGTAGAGAACAGTCAGGTTCGGGTGCTGGCGGAGGTCCTCGCGCGCCGCTTGTTCCTCCGCCGGGGTGAAAGGAGTCTTTTTGGCGAGCACCGTCACCGGGCGGCCATCGACGTCAAGCGGTCCATCGGAGATCACCATGAAATTTTTTGCCGGATCGGCCACACCCAGCTTGTGCAAGGCTTCCATGGCCACGGAGACGATCCGCAGGGCCTCGCGCGGCTGCTTGAATTCCCATCGTGTGACCGCCACCATGCCGTCAGGCCTAAGGCGCCCAAAATACTGCTCAAAGGCCTCAACCGTGTAAAGGTAATTTTCGCTCAAAGCGAAGGCGCCGGCTGCCGTTGAGGCCCAGGTGTCAACCAAGGTCATTTCGATCACGTCAAATCGCCGGTCCGTTCCGCGAATAAACGACCGGCCGTCGCTTACCACGATGTGAACGCGGGGCAGCTCATAGAGATGATATGAATAGTTCGCGTATTTGCCGCGCATGATGTCGTTAATGATGATCGGATTAATCTCAATGCCGTAGACGCTGGGGCTCCCGTTGGCCACGGCGCGCAAGACGTCAACGCCGCCGCCCGGCCCGATGACAGCGTAGGCGCCGCGGGGCCGGATCACGTTGACGACCGCCGAAGACGCAGACATCAGGTTGTTCTCCCAGACGCCTTGCCAGGCGTGGGGCGCAACGTTCATCAGGGCGCTATTGGCGTCGGCGTCGATCACAATCCACCGCGAGCCGTCTTTCTTTAAATCAACCTCCACACGCGAGATGGCATTCCAGCGTACGAATTCAACTTTCTCCACGCTCGCCAGCCGCACGCCTTTCGCGTAGATGACGTCCACGATATCCCACGCGGAATTAGCGCCGATCACTAAAATAAGGGCCGCGGC
>JBOGJY010000501.1:0-18799 GCA_050745325.1 Terriglobia bacterium | reverse complement strand
GCACAGAAACCATGAAGGAACAGGGAGAGAATCGCCCCCAGGAATAGACTTGCTCCGGCGCGAACCATTCAGCAACTCTACTGCAAAAGGAATGAACCGCCAAGCTTTTGAAGCCTGGCGGTCCGTTGCGGACAAAATTTCAGAAAATGACCTTGGCTCCCCACTGCAATTCGCGGTTATCAATCCTAGTGCTTGAGATCACCCCGAAGGTTGGAGACGTCAAAGTCGTATTGGGGCCGTTAAACTGAGGCCAGTTGAAGACGTTGAACCCTTCCAAGCGCACTTCGAGGCGTACCCTTTCCGTGATCGGGAAAGACTTGGAAATGTTCATGTCGAAAGTCTTCAAACCCGGACCCCTGAGCGTGTTCCTTCCAATGGCGCCAAAGTGGGCTGGTAGTGGCTGGGCAAACGCCGCCTTGTTGAAATACTCATTGAGGGTTCCCGTTCCGGGGCCGAAGGGGGCGCCGACCTGGTTGGCGCGGTTATAGCCTGCCGTATTATTCAGGAGGCCGAATGGATCGCTGGCGTAAACGGTGAAGGGGAACCCCTTTTGGAGAGTCAAGATGCCGCCGACCCGCCAGTTGCCAATCACGGCGTCGGCGAATTTGTTCATGCCAGAGCCAAAGTGCTGCCCGCGGCCGAGCGGCAGTTGGTAAATGAAGTTGGTCACAAACCGCTGGTTCACATCAAAATCAGACGTGGCGTAGTCCAGCTTGGGGTTGTGGTTATCCAGAAATCCCTGGTATCCCTGCCCTGAGTCGCCAATGCCTGCCGCAGCGGACTTGTCGTCCAGGCTGTGCGACCAGGCATACGACATCTGCATCACCATGGAGGCAGTCCGGCGGGTCAGGTTCACGTTGGCCGAGTCGTAGTTCGAGACGCCCTGGAACTCGCTGTCAATATAGGTGCCGGTAAAGTTGGAGTACGGTCTGCGTGTGGTCACAGGGCAATCGCCATTGTTGAGATTGATGAAATTCCCATTCGCACCCTGCGCGGAGCAGAAGTTGGGATCGGAGGGAGGATAAGCCTGCGAGATGTCGGTGCGGGTGAGCAGGTGGGTCCCCTTGCTGCCCTCGTAGCCGACGTCGAGCACCGTGTTGGTGGCGAGCTGGCGCTGGACGTCCAGCGACCATTGTTGAACGTAAGCGTTATGCGGATTCTCGCCCTGAATTACGGCGAGGAAAGTAATGTCCTGTGGAGTCACTGGGGCGATGGCAGTAGTGACTGGAAATAACTGATCCGTCAGCTTGGGCGCCGTAGGCTGGATTTGTGGGGTGTAGGCGCTGCGAACTTCGAAGGGATAGATGTCGCCGGAGTCGTCAATTTCGCGGCCCTTCGGCGAATCGTAGAAGATGCCGTAGCCGCCGCGCACCACCGTTTTATCTCCGCCAAAGGGCTGCCAGGCAAAACCGAAACGGGGAGCAAAGGGCTTGTACAAGCCCGAATTTACCGGACTCCTGCGCCCGCAGTACCGGTAAATACCATTCCCGGCGGGCGCGACGCCGTCGGTGGCAAGCTTCGGATCGGCAAAGCACAAGCCGCCGCCCGGATTCTGCCCGTCGAGCCAGAAAAACTTATTATCCTGTTCATACGGCACCGTGCGGAAATCCCAGCGCAGCCCGAAGTTCAGCGTGAGGTTCTGCCTTATTCTCCAGCTATCTTCGACGTAAGGGGCAAAATACTTTTCGACGTAGTTGTTCTCATTGCCCGAAATGCCCGGCTGACTGAAAGGTCCGGGCTGGAAGATGCCCGAGCCCTGGTAGTAGCCGAGCAGAAAGTCGGCCGTCGCGTTACCCGTGCCGCAGTAGAGCGTGGGGCATCCGTCCGCGCCGCTGCCGCCATTGTTGAGCACCAAATCGTTCCGGTAACTAAACGTGCCCAGGAAGTCCGCGGCCAGGTTCCGGGTTTGAACCCACGTTCGGTAGTCGAACCCCGCCTGCAAGGTGTGCTGCCCGTGAACCGTCGAAAAGTCATCGGCGTATTCCCACGTCGGCACATAACTGATGGTGGTGTCATTGGTCGGACCGCCCACGCCGGCAAAGTTGGCAATACCGATGGAGCCTGGAGCCGACCGCGCGCAGGTATCGAGGTTCTGGAACACGCCTGTAAACCCAAACGCGCTGACGGTAGATTCGCCTATTGCGGTTCCGCACTGATTCGCCGTTGCACCGAGGCGGCCAATCCGGAAACTGTTCACGCTGTGCGACCCTAGCGTGATCGTCCAGCCAATCCCCAGGCTTCGCTCTTGCTCAACAAAATTGTTGTTGCCCACCGGCCCTGAAAGCGTGCCGAGCGTGGAGGTGGTGTAGTTGCTCTGCGTAAAACGGAAGAAGACTTTTCCCAGCCGCCCAAGATCTTGATCGAATTTGTAAGTCTGCTGGTTGAGACCGGTGGGAAGCGTTTGGTTCACACGATAGTTGTTGCCCGCGCAGGCAGCGGGCGAGCAATTGGGCGCCGGGAAGAAGTTCAGGGCGAGCGACTCTTTCGCAAGGCGCGAAAAACCGCTGGTGGGCACTTGATCGCCCGCGTAGGTTTGCCCCGTCGCGGGGTTGATCGGCATGCAGGGCTGGTCGAGCAGCAGCGCGGAATTGCAGGCGGCCGTGCCAAAGGTGGGGAGGCTCAAAGAAGAAAAATCGCCGCCCAATTCGCTGGCGGTTGGAACAATTCCTTGTGAAATACCCCCCCGGCGGATTCGCCAGCCTTCGTAGTTCGCCAGCCAAAACGTCTTGTCGCGTCCATCGTAGACCTTTGGGATATAGACCGGGCCGCCAAGCACAAAGCCGAATTGGTTCTGCCGCAGCTCGGGCTTTGAAGTGGCGAAAAAGTTGGTGGCGTCGAGCTTATCGTTCCTGCCAAATTCGAAAGCTGTTCCGTGCAGTTGGTTGGTGCCGCTCTTGGTGATGATGTTGATCTGGCTGGCGCTGAATCCATAAGCTGCTGAATAGGCAGGCTTTTGCTCCTTGAACTCCTGCATGGCGTCTTGAGACACGATGACCGCCGGGTCGCCTAGGGTGACGTCCGTATTGATCAAACCGTCGAGCGTATAATTGACGGACGACGTGCGGTTGCCGTTGACGTTGTACCCCGTTCCCTTGCCTTGACGCATGGACCCCGCCTCTGCGCCGGGAGACGAAACGGTTCCGGCGTTGAGCGTCAGGAACTCGGTGAAATTCCGCCCATTCAGCGGCAACTCCGCGATCTGCCGCTGATTGACAAGCTGCGTCTGCGACGCGCTTACAGTGTTGACGCTCACGGTATTTGCCTTGACGGTGACCGTTTGAGAGATGCTCCCAACTGCGAGCTTGAAATCGGCGGATGCGGTCGCGCCGACACTCAGGCTGATGTCCGCTCGCACCGCCGAATTGAATCCCTGCTTCGTCGCCGTCACAGTGTAAACGCCCACGGGAAGGGCAGTGACCGTATACTTGCCTGCGCCGCTCGTGGTTGCGCTCCACGTCATGGCCGTGCCCTGGTTTTTGATGGCCACCTTGACGTCGGGGACTACAGCCCCGCTTTGGTCTGTGATCACACCCGTAATAAGACCTGAGGCCGTCTGGGCCCGGCAAGGAGGCTCCAAAAGCATGAGGCTCAGAAGGCAGAGTAAAAGAGCAACAAAGACCCCTGCCTTGGGAATCGCCAGTTTGGCTTGGGTTCTCATGACCGCACTCCTAACTGAAGAATTAGGGATATCTCATGAATACATCAGACAATATGATATTCAGTTTTACATATTTACGGTTGTTGTTTATAATGCATTTCAATTAGAGATGTCAAGGCTTTTTTTGGGGCGGCGTGGAGAATTTCCACAACTTCATCGTAAAGCAGGAATGTTAATTATTAGATGAGCCTGAAATTTTGTTTGCGACAGAAAGGGGATTGCAATATTTTCGAACTAGAAAAAGGAAAAAAGGGAATTTCAAGCCCACTCAAGCCCGTTCATCGCGTGACGCTAAGCGAGCAGGTTGCCACCCAGATTGCCGGCATGGTTTCATCCGGACGTTGGAAATCTGGTGAAAAGCTGCCGCCCGAATCTGAACTCTGCGAGACGTTTCACATCGGGCGTTCCACACTGCGAGAAGCGATGAAATCCTTAGCTTTTATCGGCATGGTGCGGATGCGAGCCGGCGAAGGGACGTACGTTACGGGGGGGTCAGCAAAATTTCTGGAGCATATATTAGCTCAAGGATTGCTCACGGATGAGCGTGACGTGGTGGATCTGTGTGAGACCCGGATCTTGCTCGAAACCGAGTTGGCGTCGCTTTGCGCTCAACGAGCGTCAGATCACGACATTCAATCTATTGCGGCTAATGTCAGCGAAATGAAACGGTCGATCGAAACAGGCGGCGCAGATTTTTTAACTCTCGATCTCGAATTTCATCTTCGTATTGCGGAACACTCGCAGAACAAAGTTCTGAAGCAAATCCTGCGCACCATCCGGGGACTTCTGCAAGAAGTTATCAAGAAAAGCCAGCAAATCCCCGGAACCATAGAGCTGGCCTACGAGCAGCACCGGAAAATCCTCGAGGCTCTGGAAGACCGTGATCCACGCAAGGCGCGCGCGACGATGCGCGATCATCTGAGAACATTCGAGCGAGGTTATCGAATCGTTATCGGAGCTTCGGAGGCGGAAGGTGTTCATGCCGGAGACGGGCTGGCGGATTCACTGCCAATTGAGGATTCCAAGTTATAGCGACGCTTTTTGGCGAGGGCGGCGCCCGGACCTGCTCCGTTAAGAAAGCGCCCGAAAAGCGGCGAGACACCGCCACTAAATCGCTCCGCCAGTCACATCGAGGAAGGACAGGAATTAGTTAGGTTGCGCCGGATAATATGAAACGCCGTTCATTTATTTCGTTGATAGGGGCCGTCTCCGGGCTGAGTTGAAAAATCTCTTCCAGTTTGGCTTGGATCGTTTCGGAAAGCTGAAACGGATCGTGGGTCTGGCGCTGTCGCCGGAGTTCGGCCATGCGCGCCGGATCGGTCACCGGCGAAGCGGCAACCCGCTGCCAGAGGGTCTGAGGCGCTTCGTAACGGCGCCGCAGTAGCGATCCCACTCGCTCCTTGTTCTCCAGTTTCACGGAGGGCAGGAAGAGATTCTGAAACGGACGCAGTTCGTTCCGGTACAGATCGTTGATGGCCTCGCGCGCTGCCTCGGCGTCGTAACGAAGGTAACCCAGCAGCCGCCGCGCTTCGCTCACCTCCAGACCCCCGAACTTCGACTTCCATTCGGTAATACCTCTGGTCGCATATCCCGTGCTTGCGGCAGATCTCCTTCACCGTCACCCCGGCTTCGGCTTCTTTCAAAACCCCAATGATCTGCTCCTCCGTAAATTGGCTCGACTTTATCTCGTCCTCCTTGGGTTGTTATACCCTGGAAGACTCACATTTCAACTGGTACAGTTTTCGGGGTGCAGGTCAATGCGAGAGGCTCTTGCCAAGCTTGACCGGAGCGCGAACGAGCGTCTGCTGACTTTTAGTACGGCAGGGTCAAATTGAGGGAATTTTGGCCCATTTTTGGTACGTTTTGTCCAGTTGAGGAAGCGATGGAAGAACGAGCGATATTGATTCTGGAATAGGTTAGCTGGTACGCCTGGAGGGATTCGAACCCCCGACCTGTTGCTCCGGAGGCAACCGCTCTATCCATCTGAGCTACAGGCGCACACTGAGAAAAGTCTACTCTGATGCGCTTGTACGGGTCAAGAACGTCGCCAACATTGTCAACGTTGCCAAAGTTCTATCCTTGTCATTGGGACTGGCACGGGTTGCCGCGTCACAGCACCGGCTCATCCCAGCTTTCGAGCGACTCTTTGATGCAGGACATAAACTGATCGGCAACGGCGCCATCGAGCACACGATGGTCAAACGAGAGCGTGAGGTAAACCATCGTCCGGATGGCGATGGCGTCATCGCGGACCACCGGGCGCTTTTCAATCTTCCCAACTCCCAGGATCGCAACTTGCGGCTGGCTGATGACCGGTGTGCCGATGAGGCTGCCAGAAACACCATGATTGCTGAGCGTGAACGTACCCTCCTGAACCTCATCGACGCTCAGGCGCTTGGCGCGGGCGCGGCCCGCAAGATCCTGAACGGCCCGAGCGATGCCGAGAAAGCTCTTTTCATCGGCGCGCCTGACCACCGGCACGATCAATCCCGTCTCGAGCGCCACCGCTACGCCAATGTTTACATCGCGCTTGTAAATAATATTCCCGCTGTCGATCGAGGAATTGACGATGGGAAACCGCTTTAGCGCCTCTACCGTAGCGCGAATCAGAAATGGGGTGTAAGTCAGCTTGACGCCGTTGCGCCTTTCGAACTCGGCGGCGTTGGCCGCGATGGTTCTGGCCACTTTCGTCATCTCGACTTCAAAGACGGAGGCAACATGCGGCGCGGTACGCTTGCTCATCACCATGTGCTCGGCAATCTGGCGGCGGATGGGCGTCATGGGTACAACTTTGGTTGGGCCTGTAAACTCCCCGGCTAGCGAGGCTTGCGATGCCGGCAAAGTGGGATCGGCAGACGCCGGAGAAACGCTAGGCTTCGCGGGAGCAGTCACTGTAATCTGCGGCGCAGAAGCAGCGACGGCGGGCGCCCCCTCATGCCGGGAAAGATAGGCAAGAATATCCTTCTTGTTGATTCGCCCCCCAAGGCCCGTGCCTTCGACCTGCGCCAAGTCGATTTTATGTTCACGCGCCATGCTGCGAACCAGCGGAGAGGAGCGGACCTTCTGAAAGTTTTGCGCCTGGCGGAATGGCTTAACCGGCCCTCCTGACTCCTCCGGTCCCGCAGACGCGGCAGGCCCCGTGGATGCTGCTGGAACCGCTTTCAGCGCGCTTGTTTTCGTCTCGCCCGCCACAGGCCCGCTGGCCGCACCAGCCCCTTCGCCATCAATTTCTGCGATAACGGTGTTCACTTCCACCGTTTCGTTTTCCTTCACCAGAATCTTGCTGAGAATGCCGGCGGCAGGAGAAGGAATCTCCGCATCGACTTTATCCGTCGAGATCTCAAGCAGCGGCTCGTCACGCTCAACACGGTCGCCGGGTTTCTTTATCCAGCGAACTACGGTTCCCTCTGCGACGCTTTCGCCCATCTGGGGCATGATCACATTAACGGGCATGGAAGACCTCGGGCGGTTGCTGCTCCCCGAAGGGGAGCGGCAGAAATAGCCGTGGGTAAAACCCACGGTCACGGGCTGTGTGAAAACGCCGGAAAAGGCGTTGTAGTGGCGGCCTCTGGCCGCCGGTCTTTACAATTAAAAACCGGCGGCGGGGACGCCGCCGCTACAGCCGCATCCGCTTGCGCGCGAGCACCACAGCGCCGAGCGCGCCCGCATTGTCACCAAGCGTTCCCGCCACCACTTTAGTTCGTTTTGCCGCATCGGCGTGCAGGAAATGCTCATAGGCGGTGGTCCGTATCGGTCCCACAAAATCCTCACCCAGACGGGACGCGATGCCGCCACCGATCACCACGCGCTGCGGGTCCAGAATGTTAACGATGTTCCCCACCAGAATACCCAGGTAAAACTCGGCGCGTTTCATAACCTGCTTCACCACCGGATCATTCTTTGCGAGCGCAGCCTGAAGAACGCTGCTGGTGATGCGATCCCTTTGGCGCTCCTTCATGATTTCGGGAACCGCGCTCTTGGCCCCGGCTTTGATCGCTTCGAGCACGTCGCGCTCGATGGCCGTGCGGCTGGCCAAGGCCTCCGCGCAACCGCGCCGGCCGCAACCGCAGACGGGGCCATCGACCAGCAGAACGGTGTGGCCCACTTCGCCCGCCCAACCGTTGGCTCCTTCAAAAAGCTTGCCTCCGATGATGATTCCGCCGCCGATGCCAGTCCCAACGAAAATACCTACGAGATGATCCACCCGTTCACCGGCGCCCAGGGCGTGCTCGCCCATCACGCCGACATTGACATCATTATCCACCATCACAGGCGTTCCGAGCAGGAGGCGGAGCTCAGAAGCCAAAGGCACGTTCTTCCAGCGAAGATTGGGCGCTTCCGTCACCACACCCCGGCGAACATCGATCGCCCCCGGCGCGCCGATGCTCACCGCCACTACCCCTTTCATCTTCACCCCGGCATCCTTGGCGGCCTCTTCAACGAGTTTCGCAATTTCCTTGATAAGTCCCTTGGGCTTTTGACCCGCTTCTGTTTTCTTCTTGCCGGTGGCCAGGATTTTGTTCTTTCCGTCCACAGCAAGGGCTTTGATGCTGGTGCCGCCGAGATCAATCCCGACGATGATTTCCTTCTTGTTGGGCATTGCTCTCCTTCCCGGTCTAAAACTCTGCGGACGGGCAAAGTTTATCGCATTTATCAGCTTACTGAAAAACTCTTTTTCAACGCGGTTTGGAAAAAGCTACAACTTCCGCAGGAACGGATTGCGCTCGCGCTCTTCACCAATCAGCGTGGCCGGACCGTGGCCAGGGAAAACAGGCGTTTCATCGGGAAGAGAGAGCAGCGCGCTCTTGATCGAGCGCAGAATCTGCACTGTGTCACCTCCCCAGAGGTCCGTCCTGCCAATACTTTCTTTGAACAGCGTATCGCCGCTGAAAACCCGATTCTCTTCGCCAGGAAGATAAAGCGAAAGACTGCCGGGCGAATGTCCCGGCGTCCAGAGGACGCTCAGGGCCAGATTGCCTGCCCGCACCACGTCGCCTTCCTTCAGAAATTGGTCCACGGTAACCATGCCGGGCGTTGCCACGCCGAGCCATGCCGCCTGAACCGCAAGGTTCTGATAGAGCGGCAAGTCTTCTTGATGCATATAAACGGGCGCCCCGGTAGCCCTTTGGAGTTTCTCAATGCCGCCCACATGATCGATGTGAGCGTGGGTGACGACAATCGCCTTCGCCCTCAGCCCGTGCCGTTTTAGGGCGTCCTCGACCCGCTCAATTTCGGCGCCGGGATCAATCACCAGCGCCTCGCCGGAGGTGTCATCACCCAGAACGGAGCAATTGCAGGCTAACATACCGACGGTAAGGATTTCGTGGATCATTCAAAGCCCTTTCTCATCGCGCATGAGAACCGCGGCAAAAAAGCCATCCATCGGCTGCTCCCCAGGCTGAGTGCGAAAGGCGCCATCGTCCCCAAACAGTTCGGCAAACGCGGGAAACTCCGCCCGTAGCTCTTCCGCAGTTAACTTCCGGTATCCGGGGAAAGTATCGAGTGCTTTTGCAACGACTACCTCATTTTCCTCGGGTTCGAGTGAACAGGTTGAGTATATAAGCCGTCCGCGATGCGCCAATAACTCTAGGCCATGTTGCAGAATTCGGGTCTGCCGCTCAGCGAGGATTGAAATGTCCTTCGGGCGTAGACGCCACTTGATCTCGGGGTTCCGCGCCAGCGTTCCCGTCCCAGAACACGGCGCATCTACCAGAACCCGGTCGAAGAGCACGGAGAATGGGAGAGGACGTCCGGCATCTAACATCACCTTCAACAACCTGACTCCACCCGGCCACCCCGTGTGTATTATCCTGTTGAGAATTCCCATGCGGCGGAGGCTGCGATCGCAGGCCACAATCGCCCCCTCGCGCATGTCTTCAGCCATCTGACTCGCTTTCATACCAGGGGCCGCGCACAGGTCCAGGACTGACTGGCCAGGCTCCGCTTTCACAACCTCGGCCACTAACTGGGAGGCTTCATCTTGAATCACGGCCCGCCCTTCGCGCCATGCGGCGCTCGAAAAAACGCTTCCGGATTCCACCCAAAGAGCGCGCCGCGCATACTTACCCAACGTTGTGCGAACCTGTTCTCTTTCGAGCTCTAGCTGCAACGCCTGACGGCTTCCGGAACCATCTGCAGCGCCTATTGTACCTGTCCTACCTTTAAGGCGAATACACGTACGAGGCACGCTCTGGCTTGCCAGCGCAATCGAATCCGCGCGATCCTGACCAAAGTTCCGTTGCCAACGCGCATACATCCAGGATGGTGTTGAGCGTCGCGCCGCCTCCAGATACTCACGGCGGCCGCTCAATGGCGATTCGGTGCACTTGCGCAGGACCGCATTTACCAAGCCCGCGGCGGACCTCTTGCGCGCCGTTTTCACCAGCTCGACGGACTCATTCACCGCGGCGCGCTTGGGAACACCTTCGAGATGGCGAATCTGAAAGACTCCCATGCGCAGTATTTCGATCACTTCAGCGTCAAAATATTGGAGCTGCTTCCCCGAGAGCGTTTCGATCTCGTGGTCAAGGTCCCCCCGCCAGCGCAGGACGCCCATCACCAGCCCGGTGGCGAGCTTCCGGTCGGCCTCCTTCAGGCTGGAAACGCGCGCACTTTGGAGCAGATCGACGGCAAACTTGTTTCCTGCTTCAACTTGCTGGAGGATTCGGAAAGCCGCCGCGCGGGCAGGAGAGACAGGCATAGAAGATGGCGCTTCCTTAGCGGCAAGAGCCGGGCGATTCAGCAGGTTGTCGAAAAACACGTCGAGGCGGGTTTATCCCGCCACCCGGTGCTGAAAGAATCCATCCCGTGGCGACATAAAGTCGCCGCTACATCGCGTGGCGCCAGTTTTACAGCACCGTCCCGCATATTGCATTGCCCGGGCGGCTAATGGTTGAGCAGGCGCGCGGCGTCTTTGGCAAAGTAGGTGAGCAGGATGTCCGCGCCCGCGCGCTTGATTGAGGTCAAACTCTCCACCATCATGCGCTCACGATCCACCCAGCCCATTTGCGCGGCGGCGGCAATCAGCGAAAACTCGCCGCTGACTTGATAGGCAGCCAAAGGCACATCGAACTCGCGCCGGGCCAGCGCAATCACATCCAGGCAGGGCATCGCGGGCTTTATCATAATGATGTCTGCGCCCTCTTCAATATCCAACGCGATCTCGCGCATGGCCTCGCGCTGATTGGCAGGGTCCATTTGATAAGACTTGCGGTCCCCGAACTTGGGCGCTGAATCCGCCGCTTCCCGGAACGGCCCGTAGAATGCGGAAGCGTATTTCGCCGAGTAGGCAAGGATGGGAACGCGCTGAAATCCTTTCTCATCCAAGGCGGCGCGAATGCGCCCCACACGGCCATCCATCATATCGGAAGGCGCTACCACGTCCGACCCGGCCTCGGCTTGGGTTACGGCGGTCCGTGCCAGCAACTCAAGAGTCGAATCGTTATCCACCTCGCCGTTCTTCAAAAGACCGCAATGCCCATGATCGGTATATTCATCAAGACAAACGTCCGTGATCACCAGCAGGTCCGGCAAAGCCTTCTTTATCACCCGGACCGCCCGCTGCACGACCCCGCTGGCATCGTAAGCGCCGGAGCCCTCGGGGTCCTTGCTTTCAGGGATACCAAAGAGAATGACGCCGGGGATCCCGGACCCGGCGACATCCTTGCATTCCTCAACCAGCAGGTCGGCGGACCACCGGAAATTCCCCGGCATCGAGTGGATTTCCGCCTTAACGCCAGAGCCAGGGCATACGAAGAGCGGGTAGATTAAACTGCTTGCTGAAAGCGCTGTTTCCCGCACCAGGCCGCGCAGGGCTTCCGTGCGGCGCAAGCGGCGCAGCCGATGGATGGGATAGGACATGATTAATCTAGACCAGCGCGGAACAGCCCGCATAACCGGCTTGGCTTCTCGAATGCAGACTTTGCGGCGCTACTCCTGAATGCGCTTTGGTTTGCGGATAAAATCCGCTCGCTCCACAGCAGCACAACCCGCAGCGTGCAGACCGCATTAAGGCATCTGCCTGAGCTGTCTTTCCAAGAACTGGCCCGGCTTCAGGCTGCCGAAGGTGCCAATATTACCCAGCGTGATAGAAAATCCAAACATGTTCTCATTGCGGATGGATCCAAGATTGAAACGTTCATACTGCGCGTTGAGAGTGAAACAACCAAAATTGTAGCTTGCCTGCCCGATAAAGTCTTCCGCGATCCCTTGCGACAGATTGTAATCAACCCGGAAAGCTTCGGTCAATCCTTTATGGTTTGCGTCACCGTGGCTCGCCATCCAATCGAGCAGGTCGAAGGTTGGCAAGCTGGTGAGGGGGACATTCGGAGCAATAGGAGCCGGGATCAGCAAGGTATGGTTTACGAAAAAGTCGGTAAAAGCCACATCCCACGTATGGCTTTCAAAGCGGGACGTTATGCCGGCGTTCAGGAGTCCTCCCTCCTGCGGATCAATGTCCGCGCGGAGTTCCGAGTCAAATCCAGAAACCGGCGAAAATTTCAAGTCCGAATCCAGAGGTGAAAGGCGCCGGCCCTCGGGAAAAGCGAAGCCCGTCAAAGACAGCGTTGGATCAAGGGCCACCTCGCTTCCACGTGTAGCAACTCCCCCAAAGGTGGGATCAAAGAAATACTTTTGCGTGAGCGTCCATGACAGAAGGTCGCGCGCCTGCCCGCCGTTGGCGTTCGAACCGTCCTTCCGCTCCAGAATGGAATTGGTAAGGGAAAACTGGAGTTCATTGTCGTCCGTCATGATATCCGTCGTATCAAAGCGGACGATATCAAAAATGTTTTGCGGATCGGTGGGCTTCACCAGCCGGTATTGAATATCCGGTTCGATCACGTGTTTGAACCGCCGCCCCCAAAATGGTCGTGAGAAAGTTTTCTCTAGCGAGGGTGGCCGCAAGTCGGCCGAGACCTCGCCGAGGAAGCGATTCACGGGAGTATGATCGGGCCGCAGGCTCGTGCCGTAATACGTTTCGCGGAGGCCCACTGTGGGCGTGAGATGAAATCCCCAGAAGGGCTTGGAGCGCAAAGTGAGATGCGGAAACAGGTCAAGGCGCTCGCTGAGGAGCGGCGTCGAAAAGTTTGGCTCGGAACGGCCAACCCCATCGAGAGACGTATCGAATCCGTAAAAGAAAGGTGACCGCCCAATTTCCTTATCTACGCCCGAGAAGGAAACACTGGGAGCCTGCCTGATGATAATAGACTGCTCGTTCACGGGCGCCGCCGACAGAAAGTCCTGATAGCGGGAGGCATAAAAGTTGATACTGTCAGCGCCAAAACTCTTTGTGGCAAACCCCGTCTGTTGCGCCTCGGAGAAAACCGCCGTATTAAAACTGCTCGACCACGTAGTGCGGAACGCGAGCGAGTTCACATAGTCAACGTTTACCACGCCCCGAAAACCATCACCCAGGTCGTCCGATTCTCCGGTCACGGTAAAACTCCCGCCTGGGGCGCGAATGTTCGGGTTGGTGGAGCGGTCATCGATGGCAAAAAAGTCCGCAGTGATCTGGCTGGTCGCGCTCGGACGGGCGCGGAAGCGGCCAGATATCCCAACCCCCCGCTTGCTGAAATCCTGAACCCCCGCAAGAAGATCGGCGCTAGGATTGATTGCCCAGAAGAAGCCGTCACCCACCACAAATCCCTTCTGGTTGCTCTCGAAAACGTTAGGCAAAAGCAATCCCGTCTGGCGCGGCTGGCGTGAGGCGGACATGATGACGTAAGGAAGGTAAAAAACAGGGACACCGAGGAACCGGAAAACTGCGCTGTGGCCTGATACCGTGTGGTCAAGCTCGATCTTGGCCTGGGCTAGGCCAAAAGCCAGACCCTGATCCTCTTTTTCACAGGTTCTCAGCCTTGCCGCCTGAATCGCGTACGTATCCTGATCAATCCGGTCAATCTTGGCCGCGGTGACAAAGAGTGACGTTGACGGCTGTTTCGGCTGCGGAGACGAATAGCGAAGGTAGCCATGAACCTTGGAAAACCAGCCGCTCTCCGTCACCACATTGTAATGCGCCGAATCCGCTTCGAGGTGCCCCTTGGGATCGTCAAACTTCACGTGCCCGCGCGCGTCCACATCATGTGTGGCGTCGTTATAGGTCACAACATCGGCGGCGAACCGCATGTCGCGGTAAGCCATCACGGCGTGCCCGCGCAGGACATAAAGATCCTTCACTCTTTCCTGCGTGTCAGCCGTCATGGTGAGGGTAGTCTCGGGATTCTGAAATTCCGGGAGCGCTTGGCAGCCTTGCTGCGCCTTCAACGCCAGGGAGTAATTGAGGAGCATTAGCGGCAGAAAGATGAAAAACATTCTCCGCCCGCTTGCAAAGCAACTGAGAAAGGCGCTTGATTCAGTGGACATGCGATTAAGTTGTCATTTTACTCGATGCAACTTTGTTTTGATCTAGCCATTTGCTATGATGCGGTGAGGCAAGGGATGGTAAGCCTGACAAAACAGACTGCGGAGGAGGCCGCATCGAAACGTGACTTGTCCTAAATGCGGCTACGTCAGTTTCACGGGCTTTCCGGAATGCAAAAAGTGTGGGTATCCTTTGTCCCAAACGAAGGATCAAAAGGGATCGCGTCTTTCGTTTTCCCCTTCCCTGACAGAAGCCACTCCTCTCGTTTCGCCGAAGCCAATTCACTCCTCTGAAACCCCTGCTTTTCCTGAAAAGAACCTTGAATCCGGCTGGACAGGCGGTCTCTCTGGACGGGTTGCCGGCTTCCAGCGGCGAAGGAATAGTGAGGCCCCGGGCCGCGAAGCGACCCTGCAGTTTGACTTCGATGCCATCAGCAATGGTGAGCCGCGATCTGCCAGCCGGGGGGCGCCTCAAACCGGAAATATCCTTGACCAAGCCTTCGAGGTGGGTTCAGCGCCTAAAACACGGCTAAATATAGAATCCATCCCGTTAGAGATCCCGCCCGCACGAAAACCGGCGCCAATGCTATCCAGCGTTTCTAACCGTGGGGGCCCTGAAAATCTTGGACAAACCCCGCAACGACCCCGCCAACTGGACCAACTGGAATTACTTGATGCAACCTTTGGAAGTTCGCCGGATGCAGCGGCCTCTTACGAGATCGCCGCCGCACCGTTGCGTAAGAGGTTTCTAGCCGGTGTGGCAGATACCGGCATTCTCCTGGCCGCCGGTTGCTTGTTCGCGGGCTTGTTTACTTTGGTAAGAGGAAAGCTGGAATACACGCCTCTTGGCCTTGCGGTTGCCGGCCTCATCGCGGTTTTCTGGATCTTTATTTATTTCGGCTCATTTACCGCGGTGACGCTGCGCACGCCTGGTCAGGCTGCCTTTGGGCTAAGCGTTACCAACTTAGACGGCGAACGCCCAACCCGCCAGGAGGCGCTCCTGCGCGCTTTTGGTTATCTTGTTTCGCTTGCCGCGCTCATGCTGGGCTTTCTCTGGGCCGTGATGGATAGCGATGGCATGGCTTGGCATGACCATATTTCGGGAACTATCCTGGTAGAAAACACTTAAGACCCGGGCAACCGGGGTAAGGACATTCCTATGGGCAAAGGACGTTTCCTAAATCAGAAGTTGGGTAAGAACACTAGTCGAAAGATCAAACAGCTCAAAACACGCCTCGACCACCAAAAAGCTCAAAAGACAATCGGCGGCAAAGCGCGGCCAGCGGCTCGAAGGCAGCCGTAGAGCCACAGTGCGCTCCCTCCACCGCAGGCCTTACGCCATCCATACCCACCGCGTGGCCAGCACGATGGCAGCAAGCAGCTTGACACCGTCGAGACCCGTATAGGCTCCGTGCAGGGTCCAGAACCGCGCCGTCTGGCCGGATGAGGGGTTGAAATCGAGGGTGCGCCCCAACGAAGCGATTTCGGGAGCAACAAATAAGGCAAGGATCAGGACGAGGGCCAGCATCAAACAGGCCAGCACAAGACCTGTATTGTCCCGAGGCATTTGCCACCACAACACCAGCACAAGCGCGATGCCCAGCATAATTTGGGCCAGCCCATAGGCGCGGAAATAGGTAGCGTTTACCTCGCCCGCAAAGCGCCGGAGCACCGTCAAAGAAGCATTGTCCCCCAGTGGCTTCAGAAGCTGGGCCAACTCGGGTTGGGGCTTTTGCCAGATTTGAGTGGCGGTGCGAAAACTTCTGGTGGCGGCAAACCACATGAAAAGCGTCCAGCCAATCCATATGCTGACGATAAACAGCGCGATGGCTTGCCGACGATGCATAAGGTTTGCGCTCTATTCTGCCATTCTTCGGCCCAGTGAAGCGACAATTTTTTATTGATGGAAGGGCGGTAAGGGGGAGCGTGAGCAGGATGGCAGGCTTCAGCTTCAACGCAGCAAGTCATTTCCTTGACGGCGCCGGAAGCCCTTCCTATAATCCTGAAGTGGCGTTCAACGCACATCCCAGGCGCAGCGCAACACGTGGCCTGTCCAGGCTATTCAGCCTGTTCAGCTTGTTCTTTGCATGTTTCCTTGCATGTTTCCTTGCAATCCCCGGCATCGCCGGAGGGCCACCGCAACAATCACAGGAGCAGCCTTCTGCCACTACCAGCGCGGCGCCTCAAATCAACGTCAACGTCAACCTGGTCAATGTGCTGTTTACCGTAACCAATAAAAAGAAACAACTCGTAACCGGACTCAAGAAGAGCGATTTTGAAGTTTTAGAAGGCAATACGCCACAGAACATCAGGTTTTTTACCCATGAGACTAACCTGCCGCTGCGCATCGGCGTGCTTATGGACACCAGCAACAGCGTCCGCGAGCGCCTGGGTTTCGAAAAGGAGGCCGCAATAGATTTTCTGGATGCAACCCTGCGGCCAGACGAAGACAAAGCCTTTGTCGTGGGTTTCGATGTGGAACCGCAACTCCTGCAGGATTACACGGGCGACATCGGCAAACTCAGCGATGCCATCCGCGAGTTGCAGGCCGGCGGGGGCACGGGCCTGTTCGATGCGATTTATTACGCCTGCAAAGCGAAGATGATTTACATCCCCACACCAAAACCCTACTTGCGCCGGGTGTTGATCATCCTGAGCGACGGCCGCGACAACGAGAGCCAGCACTCCCTCGATGAAGCCCTTGCAATGGCGCAGCGCGCCGAGGCTATCGTGTTTGCCGTGAGCACCAATCGAACCGGCGCCGAAGAGCATGGGGACAAAGTATTGACAACTTTGGCGGACCAAACCGGCGGCCGGGCCTACTTCCCCTTTGAGGCGAGCGACCTTGCTTCCGCGTTCCAGGCGATTTCGAAGGAATTGCGCAGCCAATATAGCCTTGCTTACGTCTCAACCAACACCACTCACGACGGAACGTTCCGTCACATCCGCGTCAAGCCTCTCGAAAAGGGACTGCGAGTGCGGGCTCGGGCCGGATACTTCGCGCCATCGAAATAACGCGCTCGACCAGGATGCGCGCACTTTCAGAGATGGCAGGAGAAGAGCTCAGCATGACATTCAGCGCCGGCCTCCGCCCTGCCGGTCAATCTCTCACTCTCTCGACCGCGAGCGCGACCGCATTTCCACCCCCCAGGCACAATGCCGCGATGCCGCGACGGGCGTTGCGCTGGGCCATTGCATAGAGGAGGGTCACGAGGATGCGCGCGCCGGACGCGCCGATCGGATGACCCAGCGCCACCGCTCCGCCGTTGACGTTAGTTTTCGCCGGGTCGAGTCCAAGCTGCTCGATCACCGCCAGCGCCTGAACCGCAAAGGCCTCGTTTAGCTCGAAAAGATCGACCTCGTTGAGCTTCCAGCCGATTTTTTTAAGCAGCGACTGCACGGCCGTCACCGGCGCCATCATCACCCACTTGGGTTCAACTCCGCTCACCGATTGAGCTACGATACGCGCCATGATTTTGCTCCCCAATTCTTCGGCCTTCTCTTGTGAGGTCACGACGAGCGCCGCCGCGGCGTCGTTGGTTCCGGGAGCGTTGCCCGCGGTCACCGTGCCATCGCGCTTGAAAGCGGGTTTCAGCTTTGCCAGCGCTTCGAGCGAACTATCAGCGCGCGGAGATTCATCGGTGGTGAAGAGAACAGGATCACCTTTCTTCTGTGGAATACGAACGGGAACAATCTGGTCCCTGAACCGGCAGTTCTTGATGGCGTCCACGGCGCGGCGATGGCTTTCAAGCGCGTACTCGTCCTGGCGCTGGCGTGTGATGTTGTATTTTTCCGCCACCAGTTCGGCCGTCATTCCCATGTGGAAGTCTTCGTAGACGTCCCAGAGGCCGTCGTGCACCATCGAGTCGATCAACTTCGCGTCGCCAATCCGGTGGCCCTGGCGGAAGTCGGGCAGCAGATAGGGCGCGTTGGTCATCGATTCCATGCCGCCAGCGACGACAACCTCCGAGTTTTCCGTCTCGACGGCCTGCGCGGCGAGAGCCACGGCTTTCAGGCCCGAGCCGCAGACTTTGTTGATGGTCATCGCCGCCACACGGTTGTCGAGACCACCCCTCAGCCCGGCCTGCCGCGCCGGATTTTGACCGAGTCCGGCGGGCAGCACATTACCCATAATAATCTCGTCCACCTGGCGCGGCTCAATGCCCGCCCGCCGCACGACCTCCCGCACGGCGCAGGCCCCCAGCTCGACCGCCGAAAGCGCCGACAGCGATCCTTGAAACTTCCCAATTGGGGTGCGGACGGCGCTCACAATCACGGGTCTTTTCATCGTTTTGCTCCCAACCCAGGGCGATTATAGGCGCCCGGTTTTGGACAAGTCAAGAAAGCGTACCCGTCGGTAGTAGGGGGTTAGTTTGAATTTCGGATCGCCTGTCTGGGAACGCGGCGGCGTAGCGCCCCATCCCGGCGGCTTGTCCGGGCGGCCCGGCTTGCCGCAAGATACCGGGGCGCCAGCGCAGCCCTCCACAAGTCTTTTGCCGCCCGGTAGAGCCTGCCTCAGTCTCGCCCGAGTTCATGCCCGATGGCCGAAAAACGGCTTACCAAACCGGAAACCAACCGGAGCGGAACTCAACCTAAGCCGCAATCTCCTTTATTTTGTGCAATATGCCTCATTGTACCGGATCAATCCGGCTATCCCATTCATATTCAGTCGATTGCAGCGATTTTACCAACATTAGAGTCCGGTTGGTTCCGGTTGGTTCCGGTTTCAAGCCTTTGTTTTCAATGACTTGAAAAAACAAAAACAATCCTTTTTGGTTTCAGCTC
>JBOGJY010000500.1:0-8813 GCA_050745325.1 Terriglobia bacterium | reverse complement strand
TGGTGACGGAGGTTTGAGTTTCCTCCGCTTGCGGCTCGTGAAGCAGAACCAGAAACTGGGAGTCGCCAACTTCGATAACGTCCCCATCTTCGAGGGCCCGTTGCATCACCGGCATCCCATTGACCCGGGTTCCGTTGCGGCTGTCCATATCGCGCAGAATGACATGCCCGCCTTCGATTTCCAGGATGCAATGCTGCCTGGAAACACCCTGTTCCGGCAAAAAAATGGTCTGGGACGGCAAGCGTCCGATGGTGATCTTCTTCTCGTCAAAGTTATAAACCTTGCCGCGGTGGGGTCCGAGAAGCGTAACCAGTTTAGGAGACATAGCAGCGATCGTCCAAAGATTACATTCAAACCTACAAAACACTCTACTACAACCGGCATGGGATGAAACAGGCGCCATTCCAGTACCGGCGCTTCCTGGGTCGCTTATCGGCCCCCAGCGGGCCTCATCGGTTGGATAGGGCAGCTATCCATTTAGATAGCATATATGGCGCAGCCGCGGTTCGATTCTGACCGGCGCCGGTTGAGCAGGGGCTCGAAGAACTGTCTATCAGCCGCATTTCCAGCGCGTTCGCGTTTCGCTCTTCTCGTCTTAGGTCCAAAGACCACTACAGGAGCACTTTGGTATGCTACCTGCACTATAAGGAAAGCGAGGCTTGGGACAGTCCGGGACCGGATGATGCAGCCACCTTCTCGCCGCGCGTCGGTGCCCGCACATTCACCCGGCAGGAGGGGGTTGGGTTTGCGATGCATGGTCTTTGACAACGCTTGTTGGCAGAGGCCCGCGCTCAAATCCAATCTTCCCAAGCCTCCGGAAATCGCCTTAGAGACGCCAGACGCAAAGGTAGGGACGAACCATGCCAGGCCATCATGCGATGGGAAGTAGGCAAACCGTTAGCGGTAAGATCAGACTGCCCTTCATGACGAGCTGGGGTGAACACATTCTTCCAGCAGGCGAATATGACGTTCTCTTCTTGGAAGCCAAGCCTATGCCACTGGTGATCGTCCTTGGCATGGGCATTGTGGCCATGATCGCGCCGGTTCAGGTTGAGGCCTGCGAGAGATCTCAGGTTAATACTCTGTTGTTCGGTCCCAGCGCGCAGCCGCCGCAAGTTCAACTGCTGCGGCTTGCGACACTGGAAATAGACTTGCGTTTTCTGGATGATACCTCTTTGGGCGCGCTTCCGGGTGTATTGGCTTTGCCGCTACGTTCAAACACCCACGCCTTCAGGGCCGTCTCTTAGTTTTTGAATTTCTGCCCCTTCTGAAAAACCCGCTGGCTTCCTTCCTTTTTGCCGCTACCACCCTGCTTTGCTATAACTTAAGGATCTTTACGGGTCAATCGATGACGCATACAATTGAAATGTCAATTTCACGATGAGGTTGAAATGGAATATCGTAATCTCAAACACACCGGTCTTAAGGTTTCGCGCGTTTCACTGGGCACGATGACGTTTGGTTCACAAGTTGACCAAGCCACAGCCGGACGCATGGTGAGCTGCTGCCTGGACGCGGGAATTAACTTTTTCGACACCGCAAATGTGTATAACCAGGGACAGGCGGAGATAATCACAGGCAAGGCGCTCGCCGGCAAGCGCGCTCAGGTAATCCTGGCGTCAAAAGTAAGAGGCAAAATGGGCGAGGGGCAGGAGGATGCCGGCCTTTCGCGGCCCGCGATTGAGAAAGCGATCGACGCGAGCCTAAAGCGGCTGGGGACCGACTACCTGGATCTCTACTATCTGCACCAGCCGGACTACGCGGTTCCGATTGAAGAAACGCTCGCGGCAATGGACGATCTGGTGCGGGCTGGAAAGGTGCGGTACCCGGCGGTCTCAAACTACGCCGCGTGGCAAGTAGGCGAGATCCATTGTATTTCAGAGAAGAAAGGTTCTAGCGCACCGCGTGTCTCGCAACCGATATACAACCTGCTCGCCCGCGGTATTGAAGAAGAGTACCTACCGTTCTGCAAACACTTTGAGGTGGCGGTCGTGCCCTACAATCCACTGGCGGGAGGCTTGCTATCAGGCAAATACAGCCGGGACCGCGACTCAAAGGCCGGAGGACGGTTTGAAACCAACAAGCTTTATCAGGACCGCTACTGGCACAACGATTATTTCGCCGCTGTGGACGAGCTTTCGGCAATCGCGCGCGACGCCGGGAAGACGCTGGTGGAGTTTTCCTTGCAGTGGCTGCTCAGCCAGCCGCACGTCGATTCCTTGATCCTTGGGGCTTCGCGCGTTGGACAGTTGGAAGAAAACCTTCAGGCTAGTGACAAACCCCGCCTGGACGATGCTGTCCTTGCTCGCTGCGACTCCGTCTGGAAGCGTTTGCGAGGGATCACCCCAAAATATAACCGTTGAGACTTTGCTGCCGGCGCTGGCCAGCGGACGCTCAAGTCCACGGCTTTTCCGATGCAATAACATAAACTGCCGCAGAGTTCGAAATCGGCTTCGCGCTATCAATTTCTCAGCGAGGCGCCTACGGTTAAGGGCTAGATTTCACCAACGCGAACGTGTGACCGGGTTACAATAGCGGTACCTGAGGTTTGCCCCTTTCGATATGAAACTGCACCGCAGCGCTTCTTTTATTGTGTTGGTGGCGCTCATGGGCGCCGCCATCATCGGCTTGGCTCTGACCGCCCGTATTCCAAAAGCCACTCACCAGACGAACGGAGTGGTCGGAATCGGCCGGGAAGAGGAACTGGTTGACCAGCGTCCGCTTCAAACGGCGCGCAACTTGGCGGCGCTCGCTTCAACGGATGAGGAGCGCCAGTTCGCGCAGGATGCCTTACGCATTGCCGACCATGAGGTTGACCTGGCGTTTGCGGCAGCGTTGCGCGCCGCCAACCGCCAGCCTGTGGCCAAGAAAAATGCGGCGATGGAGGAGCGAATTGACCGGTCCCAAGCGCATGTGAAGCAATATCAGGCAAAAATCAAAGAACTCACAGCGGAGACCGCCAAGGCCAAGGGCGCCAGTTTAACCAGCTTCCAGCAGCGGCTCGCGCTTGCCCAGGCGCAGCTCGGTCTGGCTCAAGATGAACTAGCTGACGCTCAGCAGGATATGGCGCGCGCGAGCGGCGACGTGTACAACCAGATTGAGCGCATCTGGCAAGAACATGAACAGACGGAGCACGCGAACGGTGAAACCCGGCTGAATCCTCCAGGGGGAACGCAACTTACCCTCTCGTCAAACAGTCTCATTGCGCGTTGGCGGGCGTGGAGCGGCCTTGCTTCGGAAAAAGCGCAGCTTCTGGAAGCCAGCGCGTATGTTCTCAACAAGACGGGTGTTCTTACGCGCAGGCATGACGCTTTGGAACAAGAGGTCGCTGCGGGGCAAGGGCAGAAACAGACCCTCGAACAACAGGCTGCGAGCCTTCTGAAGAGCGGTCGCGCAAAGGGCGGGCAGGGCCAGGTTGCCACCGCCGCTCTCTCATCCTTACGCCAGCTTTCGCAAGACGAGGTAAGCCTGGCGGATCTTGACCGGCGCATTCAGGACCTACGGAGCCTCAGTGCAATTTATGCGCAATGGGGCGCCCTCGCTGCCCTCCGCGAGCGGGCTGCGCTGCATAGGGCCATCCGGTCTGCGCTTTGGATTCTACTGGCTTTGTTTATTGCAAGTGTTGTGGGTCGGCTTGCCAGCCAGGTTTTTGATCGCATGGGTTTAGAGCGGAAACAGCGGACCACCCTCCATGGCGTCGTCCAATTCGCCATCCAGGCTTTGGCCGCACTGGTTATTCTGCTTGTCCTTTTTGGCTCACCGAACAACATGTTTACCGTTCTCGGCCTCGCGGGCGCTGGTCTTACGGTAACTTTAAAGGATTTTGTGGTGGCGTTCTGTGGCTGGTTTGTGCTGATGGGGCGGAACGGGGTTCACGTGGGGGACTGGGTGGAAATAAATGGCGTGCGGGGAGAAGTGGTGGAAATTGGGCTGTTGCGTACCCTGCTGCTTGAAACCGGCAACTGGACTGAAGCGGGCCACCCTACAGGCCGACAGGTGGCCTTCATGAACAGCTATGCTGTCGAGGGTTACTTTTTCAACTTCTCAACATCCGGGCAGTGGATGTGGGACGAACTGCCGCTACTTATTCCGCAGGGCGAAGATCCTTATCCCTTGATGGAAAAAATCCGCGTCATTGTGGCGAAGGAGACGGAAACCAGCGCGCAAAGGGCGGAAGAAGAATGGCATCGCGCCGCGCACCAGCCTGGCGTTAAGCCGTTTTCGGCGGAGCCGGAGATCAATATGAAGCCTGGAGACTCAGGAATTAAACTGATTATTCGCTATATTACCAAAGCCAGCGAGCGTTATGAGGTCAGGGCCCGGCTAAGCCATGCCATCGTGAAAATGCTCCATCACGGCGAGGAGTTGCTTCCACCGCCGCAATTATCCGGCTCGGCTGCGGCGGAGATTCAGCCGCAGGGAACCAATGGGCCGGATAGGCCGGCCGGGCCAAACCGGGAAGAGCAGGCAGGAATCGCAACGGTGAAGGCGGAAAGCAAAAGCTAGAAATGGTGTTACTGGGGGGATGGCTTCTGGCGTTAGCGCAGTATTTATTTTACCCATACCAGCATTGCCGGGGCCGTCATGACGGTCACCCATAAAATACAACGTCAGCATCCTGTTAAAGGAGCAGGAAAATTATGAATTTTGCCCTCCAGGATCTCGAGAATCTCAAGCAGCGGTTGAGCAACATTCATTTGCTTCCCAAATCCCTCGAAGACCTATTTCCGTTCCTCAAGATGAGCGAATACCAGTTGATTCAGCTCATGATTCAAAACAACGTCTGGCAGCCACCCAATCCGCCCCCGCCCATTGCGCCTCCGGGAGTAAACGGGAGTCTCGAATTCGCGCTGCTCCCGTACTGGGCCAACCATCCGCCGCAAGTGATCCAGAATTTCCTGGGCGGCGGCGACCCGCTTACCAAGGCGCTCAAGTATCTTTGGGATACGATTGCCAAACGTGTTCCTACCCAAATTGATGACACAAACTATAATGCGCTCGTCGCCTGCGCGAGAACGGGCGGCTTGGTGGCTCCGAACGGAGTGGTCTACGGCGAGCGCCAGTATGAGCAGCTTGACCTGCGCTGGGTGTGGGCTTGGGTTGATTATCTGCTGTCGCACCACCTCGGTCATCCTGTGACGTTCGGTACAACACCTGCTCCTCCGATTCTGCTCTCTGGCAGCGCGCCCGGCGAGGTGAAGATCGCGCTGGTTGGCGACTGGGGCACGGGTGATAGTACGGCGGCCGGCGTTATGGCCCAGATGGTGGGCCTGCTTCCCGACTACATCGTTCACCTGGGAGACGTCTACTATGCCGGGACCGGGGGAGATTACCTGCCGCTTCACGAGGCGACAAACAACCTCATCGGCTTCTGGCCGCCGGTTTATGCGGGGAAGTCCTTTACGTTGAACTCAAACCACGAAATGTACAGCGGCGCCGAGGGATACTTCCAGGCGCTCAACGCGCCCAACTCTCCGTTTTCGGCGCAAAATCACACCAGCTATTTTGCTTTGCAATACAGCGGGTGGACAATTATTGGGCTTGATTCCGCATATTTCTCAACGTCGCCGATGGTGATGGACGGCAGTATCGGTGGCCCAACCGGAATCCAGAGCCAATGGATTCAAGCATTGAATCTCTCGCCCGGCAAGGTGATTGTTCTCACACACCACAATGGTTTGTCTGACAACGGCTCGGTCATGCAGCCACTCTGGACGGAAATTAACGGGGCGTTAAAGGGCGATCCGTTTGCCTGGTACTGGGGGCATGAGCATCTCGGTGTCGTTTACAAAAATCCGACTTTAAGCGTGCCGCCCTCGGCCACTTATTGCCGCTGTCTTGGCCACGGCGCCTTGCCTTATGGTGACGCGAGCGAACTGCATGGCGCTCCTGGCGTTGAATATTATGCGCACACCCCCCAGCCGTCGAGCGTGCTGGTCTACAACGGCTCTGCGCTCCTTACTCTCAAGAGCGCGAACGGCCAAGTCACGTCGATAACCGAGGAATTCTACGACCTTGGATCAACCACGGCGGCGTGGAGCAAGGCTCTGTACCCCTGAAGTGCGAAAACATCAACACCTTTGCAGATGTTTTTTGCTTTGTGATGACTTCTTCGCAGCGTTTACAATCGTTCAAGCCTTCGGGTGCGCCTTGTCGTAGACGTCGATTAATTGCCGGATGGAAACCTGGGTGTATTTTTGCGTAGTCGAAAGGCTCACGTGGCCGAGCATTTCCTGGATGGCGCGCAAGTCGGCGCCCTCCGCCAGCAGGTGAGATGCAAAAGCGTGGCGCAGCGAGTGCGGGCTGACGTGCAGGTTGGGGCCAAAGAAGCGGACATATTTCCCCACAATGCGGTGGACCGAACGGGTAGTCAGCCGGCGGCCGCGGGCGTTTAGGAACAGCGCGGAGCCGGAAGTCTTGTTTTCCGCAAGCACTTTCTCTCTTACCGGCAGATAATTTGCCAGCGCGTTGCGGGCTTTCGAGCCGAACGGAACGATGCGTTCCTTCCGGCCCTTGCCGCGCACCAAGACCACTCCATCACCCATGCGCAGACTCGTGAGATCAAGGCCTGCAAGCTCGCTCACGCGCAGCCCCGAAGAATACAGCCACTCGAAGATGGCGCGGTCGCGCACCAGCGCGAAGCCGCCCGCTTCGGACTCCACAGCGAGCCGGTCGAGCAGACCGTTCGTTTCTTCTTCGGTCATGATGCGCGGGAGTTTCTTGGGGCTTTTCGGCGTCGAGACTTGCGTCGCGGGATTTGCGGTGAGCTTCCCTTCGCGGCACACAAATTTGAAAAAGGATCGCAGGGCGGCAAGCTTGCGGGCGGCAGAGCTTTTTTGCCGAGCGTGCTCCATCAAATAGCCGAGAAAATCCCGAATGTCGAGCGGACCGATTGAAGCGAGCGGCGGTAGATCGTTGTTGTGTTTGTGGCGAAGGAAATCGCGGAATTGAACCAGATCGCTGCGGTAGTTTCTCGTTGTGTGCGGCGAGGTGTTGCGCTCAGTTTCGAGGTATTGAATAAAGCCGGTGATGAGATCATCAAATTCGTTCATGGAATGTTGTTGTGGCGGCGCTCGGAGTTTACCCCGTAAGGGGCGCGCCGAATCTTTTTACAAGTCAGGACGGCCGGCCATAGACGGCCTCGACAGCCGCTGTGACGCCGGCCTTTGCAGCCCATTCCTCAATTGCGGCCAGCGCCCGCTCGCACTGGCGCTCACGCCTGGCCTTGCGGTCGCGCGCGACGGGTCGCGGCAAGCCCTCGATGGGCGGCAGAAGATCGAAAGAAATATTCGTGGGCTGGTAATTCGACGGATCGGCGTGGGTGATGAAATGAACCAGTGATCCCAGGGCCGTGACACGCGGCGGCGGTTCGTAATCGGCGCCGAGCGCACGGCGCGAGATAGCGAGGCCGGCGAGAAATCCCGAGGCGATGCATTCAACGTAGCCTTCAACTCCCGAAAGCTGGCCCGCGATGAAGACACCAGAGGCATTCTTCAGGCTCAAATCTGGCGCGAGTAGCCGCGGCGCGTTCAAGTAAGTGTTGCGGTGAATCTGTCCATAACGGAGAAACTCGGCGTTTTCGAGGCCGGGAATCAGGCGTAGGATGCGTTTTTGCTCCGGGAAGCGCAAATGGTTTTGAAAGCCTACCAGGTTATAGCTCGAAAAACGGAGGTTCTCCGCCCTCAATTGCACGACGGCATAAGGCTGCCTTCCGGCGCGAGGGTCCACGAGTCCTACTGGCTTCATGGGGCCAAAGCGCAGCGTGTCGAAGCCGCGGCGTGCCAGCTCTTCGATGGGAAGGCAAGACTCGAAGTAGCGGATGTCTTCAAAGGGATGCGTCTCAACCTTCTCAGCGTTTCGCAGAGCCTCGTAGAAGGCCTTATATTCCGCTTCATTCAACGGGCAGTTGAGATAGTCCTCGCCACCCTTGCCATAACGAGAGGCGCGGAAGATGCGCTGCAGGTTGAGCGTTTCGGCATCCACGATCGGGCTGATGGAATCGTAAAAAGCGAGGTTTTCTGTGCCCGTGAGAGATTGCAACTGGCGCGTCAGCGCGTCCGACGTGAGCGGGCCGGTAGCGATCAGGGTGACACTTTGCGAGGGGATTTCCTGAAGTTCGGTCCGGCGCAGGTCAATCAGCGGATGCTGCTCGATGGCGGCGGTCACGGCTGCGGAGAAACGATCCCGGTCAACCGCCAGAGCCGAGCCGCCGGGGACGGCGTTCTCCCCTGCGAGCTTCAACAGAAGGGAACCGCAGCGGCGCAGTTCCTCTTTGACCAGCCATGAGGCGGCGCCGGGCGTGTTTGACTTTAACGAGTTGCTGCAAACCAACTCCGCCAGGAGGTCCGTTTTATGCGCGGGGGTTGAGCGCGCAGGGCGCATCTCATAAAGCGCCACAGGAATGCCGCGCTCCGCGATTTGCCAAGCGGCTTCGCTTCCCGCAAGACCGCCACCGGCAATCGTCACACTTTGCATGATTATCCTTGCACGCCATTATAGCAGGGACAACCGAACCCTCACCCAGCTCGTGGCTCCCGCACCCTCGCCCCAGCGGGGAGGAGCCTAGTGGGTGAAGCCAATGCGACGACTATTCATGGGCGCTCGCCGGGAATATTCAACCGGATGCGGTAGACGCTTGTGCTGGCGCAGATGTAAAGCGTCTTGCCGTCCGCGCCGCCCCAGGCAACGTTTCCGACTCGCTCGGGGGGGTGAATGGTACCGAGGTGTTTGCCTTGCGGCGAGAAGATCCACACGCCGCCGGGGCCGGCGCTATAGATGTTGCCTTTGACGTCCACCTTCATGCCGTCCGGCGC
>JBOGJY010000499.1:0-8353 GCA_050745325.1 Terriglobia bacterium | reverse complement strand
GTGTAGGCGACCGCATAAAGCCGCCCTTCAACCGCGCCAAGGGCAAGTCGACGTTCCTCGCTGTAATCGCGGCGGCGGTCCTCGCTGTCCAGCCGATATGGGTCGAGAAAGACGCGGGCGGCGTATTCAAAGGGTACGCCATGTTTGGCGATATTTTGCGCGGCCTTTCGCTCATCCCATTCGAATATCATCTCACAGAGTAGCTACAATTGTAACTACATACAATAAGAATCTTCGGATTGCCCAAAGGACCCATGAAACAGCCGGGGGCTGAAAAAGGCGTCGGTTTCCGTTCAGCGGGTAGCCATAGTCAATCGCGGTTTGATTGACCGTGCGCTTTTGTTCAGCCGGGAAAAGCCGACGGTCACAAGGGCGCTGTCCGCTACCACTCTGTGCGGCCCATGTGCTATACTTGTATAGCGAGGTGTTTATGCTGGCGATTCGACTTCCACAATCCATTGAAAAACGCTTGGAAAAACTAGCCCGGCGCACGGGGCGCACCAAGACCTACTACGCCCGTGAAGCCATCTTGCAACATTTGGAGGATCTTGAAGACAGGTATCTGGCTGAAAGCGCCTTGGAACGTATCCGCAAAGGTGAAGAGCGCACCATTCCACTTGAAAACGTGATGAAGCGTCATGGCCTGGAAGGTTGAGTTGTCTGATAGCGCAGACCGGGAATTGAGTAAGCTCGATACCCAACACGCCAGGCGCATTTTGAAGTTCCTCCATGAACGAGTTGGCAAGTTGAACGATCCGCGCAGCCTTGGAGAGCCGTTGCATGGATCGCGTCTCGGGGAATTTTGGAAATACCGGGTTGGTGATTACCGGCTCATCTGCAAGATCGAAGACAACCACCTGATCGTGCTGGTCCTCAGCATTGGACATCGCAAAGAAATTTATCGGTAGCGATTTAGCGTCTTGTGTCGAATTCGCGGTGGCATACATGCGCCACACGCCATTTAGGGTACTGCTAGCCCTGACTCGAAACAGGCAGCGCAGAGTTTGCCTTTCAAACTCTGCGGCCTTTCGTCTGCGCCGGTCAAAAGCCGCGGAGTTAAAGAGCAACTCCGCGCTACCATCTTCCCTTCATGGCGCAGGCGCTCCCGGGGCCAGCCGCGCGAGTTTACTGCTACAACAGTAAATGGCATTCCATCGCCACGGCAAATTGGGCAGAAGCTTGCGAATCGCCAGGATTGTTTTCGCGCGCGAAACACCGGCGAATTTAAAAAGCGTGAAGCGCCGCTCTTTAAAGAACTCATCAATTTCCCAGAAGAGCGGTTTGCCCGTCTGCATGGGACGGAAAGAAACCTCAATGTGAATCAGCGTTACGCGCCTCAGTATTTCCTCTCCTCCGCTCAAAACAAGCTTTTCAGCGCCTTCCACATCGATCCATAGCAGGTCTGGCTGTCTCTCCCTGTTCCCGAAATATGAATCGAGGGTCGACGCAGGTACGGTGATTCGGTCCTGAACAATCGAGCCGCGGCGCTTCGACGCATACCCAGGATTCACAGAGAACATGGACGAAAACCCGATATCTTTATTGTCCGACTTTTCGATGTTCACCGGAAAAAAGGCTACAGAACCCGCCTCGTCAGAAAGGGCAATGGGATTAAAGAAAATATTGCATCTCTGTCCATACTTGGCGATGTTGGCCTCGCAGGTTTTGATCGCAGCGGGGTTAGGCTCAAAAATGTGGCATTCGGAGGCCTCGAGGGCGCCACAGAGATAAATTCCTTCCAGCGCGTCTCGACTCCCGATATCACAGATCACGGGATTTTTAGGGCAAACTTCTCTCGCACACTCGATAAACTCAGAGTCAACTTGGTGTGCAAATGGGATAGCTTTATCTTCCACGCGCTTGGCTCCCGGTCCCGACCTTCCGGGACATTCCACTACACGGTACGGTAACGTAGCCGGGCGCCACGGTCAATCACGGCCTGCGCCGCCGCGCGGACAATGGAAAGTTCTCTCTTCGGCGTCAGGTAGTGTCTCAGTTTGATGTAGAGGCGGCTTTATGCCGCCACAATATGGCGGGGTAAACCCGCCGCTACACCCGAAACTACGACACTACCCGGCGTCAGCATAATTCTCAGGCAGCGCGCTTCCAGTGCTAAAATGGTGAGGTTGGGATCTCCACGAAACCAGGCATCGCCTTTGGGCGCTAGGTGAAGAGCCGGAGGAAGCGAGCCATGAGCCAGTCCGAAGCGAACGGTCAGAAATCCACTCCATCCTCCAGCAAGCCCCGCATCGTGACGCGCTCGGAGCTGGCAGATTTCGAAGACAGCATCCGCAAGGCTATTGCGTATCGCGCTTACGAACTTTATCAGTCGCGGGGGCGCAACCACGGCGGCGACATGGAAGACTGGTTTCTGGCCGAAAAGGAGCTGATGAAGCCCGCCAACGTGCAAATTACCGAGTCTGGCGGGCAGATCAGCGTGCGGGCTGGAGTTCCGGGATTTAGCGCGGATAAGGTCCAACTTGGCGTCTCTCCACAGCGGCTCATCATCTGGGGTGAGACGGCAAGGCCGGGCGGCGCCGGGGGCGCTGTACGCTTGCTCGGCGAGATCAACCTGCCCGTACCCGTCAATCCTGGCAAAGCCTCGGCCACCCTGAGCGGAGAAATCCTGGAGTTCCAAGCCCCAAAAGAGAGATCGAACACAGCATAATGCCTGACTGTCCGGTGAAAAAGTGGCGCGGGCTTGGAGCAGACCCTTTACGTTTCAGTAAGACCAGGTAGCGGAAAAATCGTCTCGTTTATCCCATTTGTCTCAAAAGTCTCATTATATTCTGCTATTCTGAATACGGGCTGGCGCAGACCCTTGGGTCTCGGTGGGTTCTCCTCAGCAAGATTAGAAAGTGGCTGGAGGGGCAAGTGGAAACAACAAATTCACGGAACGAAGCCTAGCGACCCTTTAGAATCAACGTTTCTAATCTTTACCTCACTGAGGCGCGGTCTGGATGGACGATCTGGAACACGAGAAATTCATGCGGCTGGCGCTCCGCGAAGCCAAACGCGCCGGAGACGAGGGCGAAGTGCCGGTGGGCGCGGTGGTGGTTCAAAACGGCCAGGTTGTGGCTCGCGCCCATAACCGGCCCATCCGGCTGCATGACCCCGCCGGCCACGCTGAGGTTCTTGCCCTCAGGCGGGCGGCGAAGAGGCTGGGCAACTACCGGCTCCCCGGCTGTTCGCTCTATGTTACAATCGAGCCGTGCGCAATGTGCGCGGGAGCCATTATCCATGCGCGTATCGGCCACGTTATCTTTGGCGCAAGGGATCTGAAAGCCGGGGCCTGCGGCTCAGTTTTGAAGGTGCTGAACCATCGCAGCCTGAATCACCGGGTGCAGCTTTCGCGCGGAGTGCTTGCCGAAGACGCTGCGTCAGTCTTGCGGGAGTTTTTCAAGCGGCGCAGGCAAGAACACAAAAATGCAACAAAAGCTTGACCCGCGGAGAGGTACCGAAGTGGTCATAACGGGGGCGCCTCGAAAGCGTCTAGCCTGCCAAAAGCGGGCCCGTGGGTTCGAATCCCACCCTCTCCGCCATAATATTTTCATCGACTTACTTGAATTATACCCTTTCAGCGTGCAATAGCATGCAATCGCGTTAGAATGGGTTTGAGGCTTTATGGCGCTCAAGCTCTATCGCCGGCATCGCAAGGAATGCGAGGCGGGACAGGACACCCGGAGGATGCCCGCACCGGACAGTTCGAAGAAGGTCGGCGCGGCTGGAAAAAATGCGCCTGCCTGATTCATGCCTCGGGCACGCTCGCTGGACGCTTTAGCCGGCGGCAGACAGGTAAGACCGATTGGGGCGCAGCCAGAGCCGTCGCCGCACTCTGGGAAGAGGCGGGCTCGTGGGACGGCGAGAGGAGACCTGAACCGCCAGCACCCGCTCCGGTTTCCGACCGAATTTCTATTGGCGAAGCAACAAAGGTTTTTCTCATACTCCGCGAGGGCGACAAAATTGCGCCGGCAACCCTGCGCAAATACAAAACCTTCACCAAGCAGTTTCTCACCTTTGCCGCTTCGCGCGGTTATGTCGTGCTCGATCAAATTACGTCAGCCGATATCGACAGGTTCTATGGCAGCCTAAAACTGGGCGTGCGGGCCAAGGCTAAGCGGCTCGGAACAATCCGATCCTTTTTCCGTTTTTGCCTGAATCGGAAATGGCTCTCGGAGAATCCCGTGAGCAGCGATTTGAGGCCGCCCCAAGGCGCGAGTAGAGTTGCCAATAAAATCCCCTTCACCGACGGCGAGCTTGACAGGATCGTCGCTGCGTGCGATGCGCTGGGAGCGGTCAATTGGACGAACGAGCAGGGGCAGGGCGCATGGACCGGCGAAGATGCAAAGGATTCCGTCTGGACGCTCACTTATACAGGCCTTCGCATATCTGATGTGGCGCTGTTCGACATGAAACGGCTGCACGGAAATGAGGTCTTCCTTCGCGCCAAGAAAAACGGTGGAGACGTGTTTGCCTACATTCCCGATTGGCTCCGTGACCGGCTGATTGAGCGCGCGGAGACGTACGGTTCCATGCTCTTCGCGGCGGGTGAATCGCGGCGTCTGGAAACGGTGACGAACACATGGCGGCGCAGGCTGGACAGGGTATTCAAGCTCGCCGGATCGTTCGATGAAAAGCCTACGCCCCACCGCTTCCGGCACACTTTCGCACGCATCCTGCTACAACGCGGCGTCCCTGTGGCGGACGTGGCCGACCTTCCCGGTGACGACGAGGCTACGGTGAGAGAACATTACGCGCGCTGGGTTCCCGAGCGCCAGGCTCGGCTCTGCGGTCGCCTACGGCTCCCTGCGAGCCGCACCGCGGAGAACAACAAAAGCAAGACCAACCCCTGGAACTCACATCATGATTGGACCAAAGAATGGGGGCAGGTCACTTCAACCCACATGGTTTGATGTGTTATCATTGCCCGTACATAGATTTTGGAGTCGTCGCCTGGTTTCCCAGGATCGTCCGTGCCCGCGCCGCACCAGTAATAACACGGGTGGGCACGAAGCTATGGGGGAAGAAAGCTAATGGCACCCCAAACAACACCTCAGGCCCGAGCTACTGCGGCCGCGCCAGCCCCGCATTCTTCCAGCATGATCCAGAAGAAGCGTTCCAACTCCCAAAGTACTGAGGGCGTGCGGGTGGACGGCCACGATCGCGGAACGCACGTTGTCCAATTCTATCAGGATGACGCCTTCCTGCTTGACACCTTAGGGAGGTATATCGGCTCGGCGCTCTGCGCAGGCGAGGCCGCGATGGTTATCGCGACGAAGGCTCACCGGGGTGGGCTAGAACAGCATTTGATGGCGCGGGGGCTCGATCTGCCCGCAATCCGCAAATGCGCCCGGTACACTTCTTTGGATGCCGCCGAGACGCTATCTAGGTTCATGGTAGACGGGCGGCCGGACGCATCGCGATTCGCGCAGGTGATGGGCGATATCATCGAACGCGCCAGCGCGAGCGCCGAACGCGGTCACCCGCAGGTTGCGGTGTTCGGAGAGATGGTCTCTGTTTTGTGGGCGCAGGAGCAGCGGGAGGCCACGATCCAGGTGGAGAAATTCTGGAACAAATTGGCTCAAAAGCATTCCTTCCGCCTCTGTTGTGGTTATCCACTCGGAAGCTTTCATCGCAAGGAAGATACCGCTCCGTTTCTTGCCATCTGCGCGGAACATTCGAGCGTCATTCCCAGCGAGAGCTATGTGGATTCGGCCGCAGAAGACACGCGGCTCCGCAGTATTGCCACCTTGCAGCAGCGCGCCCAGATGCTCGACCACGAGGCGGCGTTACGCCAGAGCGAGGAGAGGTTCCGGCTGTTGGTGGAGGGCGTGCAGGATTACGCGATCTTCATGCTGGATGCTGACGGCTGCATCATCAGTTGGAACCGGGGAGCAGCGCGCATCAAGGGATGCGCCGCGTCGGAAATCATCGGCCAGCACTTTTCCGTCTTTTATCCCGCGGAAGATATTCGGGCCGGGAAGCCGGAGCGCCTGCTCCGGGCAGCAGCCGCGGAAGGGCGCGCCAAGGATGAGGGCTGGCGCCTTCGCAAGGACGGATCACGCTTCTGGGCTAGCGTTGCGATTACTACCCTTCGCGACGAAGCGGGGAATCTCCAGGGCTTTGCGAAAGTCACCCGCGATATGACGCACGAAAGGCAGCATGAAGAGTCGTTGCGCAAACTGACAGGCCAACTGCTGTCTCTCCAGGATCAGGAGCGACGCCGCCTCGCCCGGGAACTCCACGACAGCACCTCACAAGCTCTTGCGGCGCTGGCTATAAACCTGAGCCTGCTCCAGAATTGCGGTGTTGGCATCCATGATTCCAATACCGCGAAGGTTCTTTCAGAAAGTCAGGGCTTGGCAAATCAGGCTGCACAAGAAATCCGGAATCTCTCTCATTTGTTACACCCACCCGACCTGGATCTGGTCGGTCTGGTCTGCGCGATTCGCTGGTTTGTACAGAGATTTATCCAGCGAAGCGGCATTCAGGTTGACTTGTATCTTCCAGAAGGATGTCTCCGCCTGCCTCAGGATGTAGAAATCGCCTTATTTCGCATTATGCAAGAGGCCCTCGCTAACGTTCAACGCCACTCGGGCAGCCCCACCGCGGCGATTCGGCTTGAGATACGCGAAACCGGGGTCGTCATGAAAATTGAAGATCAAGGCCGCGGCATTTCTCCTGCTATTCTGCAGACCCGTGAAAGAACGGCGGCGAACGTTGGAATAGGCGTTGCTGGGATGGAAGAACGGGTCAGGCAGCTCGGGGGCCGGCTGAAAATCGATTCCGGCAATCAGGGTACTGCCATCACGGTTTCAATCCCGTTCGGTGCAGTGGAGTCGTAAAGCCATTGTAGGCGCCCGGCGTTCTGATACGAATTTGAGATCACAGGTAGATGGAACCCGGGTGGCGCATCTATGGCGGTTTGTGCCCTGTGTGCGACTTTCGATGGCGAAGGTTGCTTGCCGGGCGCGCCACCGGGATACTACAGATGAGACCGCAGAAAGGCTCCGGCATCATCGATTGCCTCGCGCCCCAGGCGCATGACTTTGGGCATCTGGAAGAATCCGTGGATGGCTCCGTCGTACCGCTTCTGGCTTACGGCGACGCCTTCCTGCTCTAGCCGCCGGGCGTAGTCTTCGCCCTCATCGCGCAAGCAATCGTACTCCGCGGTCAGAACAAACGCGGGTGGCAATCCCGCCAGGTTTTCCGCGAATAGCGGAGAGACACGTTCATCGCGCGGATTGATAAACAGGGGACCTTCGTGACCTTCGGGCAGATACTCGCGCCAGCCGCGCCGCATATCGGCGCTGCCAGGACCATAGCCGGTTTCGAACTCGCGGTGCGAGGGGCGGCTGCACGCAAGGTTCATCATCGGGTACACGAGCAACTGGCATTGCAGGGGAGCAGGCTTGGCGCGGGTGTGCAGGAGCGCCGCGACAGCGGCAAGATTGCCGCCCGCGCTGTCGCCGCCCACTCCGACGCGAGGGGATTCGGAAAACGCCCACTCGACCGCCGCCAGCGAATCTTCGACGGCCGCCGGGAAACGATGCTCCGGGGCGAGGCGGTAATCGACCGCCAAAACGCGGCACTGGCCGGCGAGAGCCAACGCGCGGCAGAGCGCGTCGTGCGTCTCGATGCCGCCGCTGAAGAACCGGCCGCCGTGAAGCCAGACAAGGATGGGGAGCGCCGAATCGGCGGCGGGCCAATACTCGCGCCCGCGAAGCTGCCCGGCGATCATCACGTCGTCAACGCGCGCCAGGGGCGCCGGGTCCGCGGTGAGCGCGCTCGTCCGAAGATAGGCGGCGCGGGCTTCGCTGACCGAGAGCGAGCTGCGCATGGGTTCATTTCTTTGCCGGTCCAACCAAGCTGCGGCTTCAGGATCGAGCGGCATGGGCGCTCTCCGCGAGGCACGCAAACACTTCGCGATAGAACTCCGGGTGTGACTGCCAGGTCTGGCCCGTAACCATCCGGCCATCGCGCACGGCCTGCTCAGCCCTGAAAGTCCCGCCGCACTGCTCAACCTCAGCGCGCACATGCTCGTAGCAGGTCACGCTCTTCCCGGAAACCAAGCCAGCCGTGGTCAAGATTTGAATACCGTGGCAGATGCAAAACACCCATTTGCCCGACCGCGCAAACTCCCGCACGATATCCAGCAGCCGGGTGTTGTTGCGCAGGTACTCGGGCGCGCGTCCGCCGAGAACAAGGATGGCCTCGTAATCCGCCGTCTTCACGTCCTCGAAAGTGATATCCGACTCGAGTCCGTAGCCCTGGCGCTCCACGTAGGTGTCCCAGCCCGGCTCAAAGTCGTGGATCACAAGATGCAGCCGGCGTCGTGAAGGGGCCGCGACCA